>CADDZP010000316.1 GCA_902812475.1 Actinomycetota bacterium
GCCCAGGTTGGTGTGGAGCAGCACGCCGGTGGCGTTGACCACCGGGTGCAGCAGATCGAGGCGCATGCGCTCGGCCCGGTCACGCGCCGACGCCGGATCCCCGGCGGCGATGGCGGCCCGAGCGGCGTCCACCAGCACGGGATGGGGAAGGCCGACGTCGGCCAGCTCGCGGGCGACGACGTCGACCGAAGGCGGACGCACGAGCAGACAATAAGTGAGGTCCCGACTGAAAGAGCGGCCGGGTGACGTGGTGAACTGATTGCCGACCCGCGATGCCCAAGACCGTTCGAGCGGCGCTCGTCTTCTTCCTCAGCAGCATCCTCGTGCCCCTCGGCACGGTCGCCACCGTGCTCGGCGCCTTCCTGTTCTTGCCGCTGCCGGCGACGCTGCCCAAGCCCAAGCCCACGGCGGCTTCGAGCATGAGCCACGTCTACGACATCAACGGCAACGAGATCGCCGTGTTCCGGGAGTACGAGACGTCGATCCCCGTCAAGAAGGAGGACATCCCCGAGATCCTCAAGCAGGCCGTGATCTCGATCGAGGACAAGCGCTTCTACAGCCACGGCGGCGTCGACCCTCAGGGCACGCTGCGCGCCATGTGGGCCGACATCCGGGGCGAGGCCATCCAGGGCGGGTCGACGATCACCCAGCAGTACGTGAAGAACGCCTACACGGGCCGGAACCGCTCGGTCGCCCGCAAGGTCCGGGAGGCGATCCTGGCCAGCCAGCTCGACCGCCAGGCGCCGAAGGACGAGATCCTGTACCAGTACCTGTCGACCATCTACCTCGGCGGCGGCGCCTACGGCGTGGGGGCGGCCACCCAGACGTACTTCCGCAAGCCCATCACCCAGCTGACGCTCGCCGAGGCGGCCCTGCTCGCCGGCATCATCCGGGCCCCGAGCTACTACGACCCCCGCGTGAATCCGGACGGGGCGGAGAGCCGCCGGGAGCTGGTGTTGCAGCAGATGCTCGACCAGAAGCGCATCACGCCCCAGCAGTTCAACGACGCCATGGCCGCCCGCATCTTCGTCGTCGGATCGGGCCCCAACCCGAAGCCGCCGCTGACGGCGATATATCCCCCGGAGCGCCAGCAGACCCAGTTCCCGTACTTCGTCGACTACGTGAGCAAGTACCTGGTCGCCAAGTACGGACACGACAAGGTGTACCGGGGCGGCCTGCGCATCCAGACCAGCCTCGACCCGAACCTGCAGACGCTGGCCGAGGGTGCAGTCGCCGGTGCCCTCAAGGGCACGAAAGCGCCACGCGAGATGTCTCTCGTCTCCGTCGAGCCCCAGACAGGGTTCGTGAAGGCACTTGTCGGCGGCCGCGACTTCGGCGTGTCGCAGGTCAACCTGGCTCTGGGCGCCTGCCCGCCGCCCGCGGCGCCCGAGCAGACGGGCGCCGACACGTCAACCGTCCCGTCCGACCAGCCGGTGTGCGTCCCGGGAGGCGGTGGTGGCCGCCAACCGGGGTCGTCCTTCAAACCGTTCACGCTGGCCAAGGCCTTCGAGGAAGGCATCACCCCCGAGCGCGTGTTCCCGGCGCCGAACGCCTACACGTATCCGCACTGCATCGCCACCGCCGGCTCTTCGTGCACCGTGCACAACGTCGAGGGCGAGGGCGGCGGCGCGATGACCCTCAGATCGGCGACCGTGCACTCGGTGAACACCGTCTTCGCACAGCTGATCGGCGTCGTCGGCGTGAAGCCGACCGCCGAGCTGGCCCACCGCCTCGGTATCACGAGGGTGAACGCTGACGGCACGGACGCAGTCACCGGCAGACAGTTCCAGAGCAGCCTCACGCTCGGGTCACCGGACGTGGCCCCGCTGGACATGGCGGCCGCCTATTCGGTGTTCGCGGCTCGAGGACTCCAGAACCCGGCGACGCCGATCGTCAAGATCGAGGACTCGACAGGAGCGGTGCTGGAGGACAACACCAAGCGCGACCCCAAGCGAGTCATGGCCGAGGTCATCGCCGACAACGTCACCGACGTGTTGCGCGGCGTCATAACAAGCGGCACCGGGACCGGGGCCAACATCAACCGCCCCGCCGCGGGGAAGACGGGCACGACCGACAATTTCGGCAACGCCTGGTTCGTGGGCTACACGCCGACGTTGTCGACGGCGGTTTGGTACGGCAACTCCGATGGCGAAGTGTCCGACCCGCTGCCGCACGGCACCTACGGCGGGACGGTCCCGGCGAGCACGTGGGCCAACTTCATGTCCGAGGCGTTGAAGGACGTGCCCCCCACCGACTTCAACCAGCCGGCGCCGCTCAAGCCAGTCGCCGACGAGCTCGACCGCCAGGCCCGGGGTGGGATCGACCCCGGCTACCGCCGCTATCCCGACAACACCCCGTCGGGCGGCAACTTCACGCAGGGAGTGCCGCCCGTGCGCGTCGCCGCCCCCGTGACCACGGCACCGCCGACCACGACCACGACCGAGTTCCAAGAACCGGAGTCGACCACTACCACGACCTCGCGCCGCGGTGGCTTCATCGGCTAGCGATCAGAGATCAGCGGATCAGTGGCTCTGCTGGCCGGGCGCGTTCGGCGTCCCGCTCGGACAGCGCAGCACTTGATCGCACGCGGCCCGGATGGGAACGGAGAAGAAGACGCCGTCGCTGGGGAAGCCCAGCGGGGCGTACGCACGCGACGCCACCGCGACCACGTCACCCTTCGAGTTGATCACCGGCCCGCCCTGGAACGCCTGGCCCACCTGGGCGTCGTTGGTGATCGCCGTGCCTGATTGGTCCGAGACCAGTCCCTGGGTGATGCTGCCCCCGCTGGCGCCGAGGCCCGAGACGGCGAAGACTCGGTCGCCCGTCTTCACTGGCGGGCTGTCCTCCGACCAGTTCAGGCGAGGCTGATTGGGCTTCTGGAGGATCAGCAGGGCCAGATCCTTGTCCTGCTGCCAGGTCCAGAGCTGGACCTTGGTGTCCTGGCCGCCCTGGCTGACAGCGACTGCTGGGCCGGGCTGGTGTGTGGCCGCCCGGACCGTGTTGAAGGACGTCAACAGGAGCGTCTGGTTGCTGTCCGAGGCAACAACGAACGCAGACCCGACCGACGGCTGGCCGTTCTCGTCGAGCGTGTGCACGAACCACACCGACGGCGCCACCTTCTTCAGCAGGTTGTCGAGCGTGCTGCCCTCGGCCGCGACCTGCTGCAGGGGCGCCAGCTGACGCTTGATCTGGCTCTTGGCGTCCTCGCGCTCGGTGTCGATGGCGTTGATGGCGCCCTTGAACTGCTTGTCGAAGCTGTTGATGAAGTTGGTGATGCGCTGCTCGTTCTTGTTCAGGCGGTACTCGTAGTAGGCGTACAGGACGGTGCCGCTGAAGGCGGCGCCGAGCGAGGCCATCAGCAGGAGCACGGTCATGCCCAGCACGGTGCGCGGGAGCAGCCGGTCACGCCACGTGGCGACGGGTGCCGGTTCCCGGCGCACCGGAGCCCGAGTGGGGAGCACGTCGGAGCTCGCCATCGGGCTAGGAGGGTACTGGGAAGTACCCTCAGCTCGTGCTCGGCGCCTTGGTGCTCCGCTGACCGCGGCAGTTCCCGTGCGCGACGCGGCGACGGTCATGCTCGTGCGCGACGGCAGTACCGGCCTCGAGGTGTTCATGGTCCGTCGCAGCCTGCGGCTCGTGTTCGCGGGCGGTGCGCACGTCTTCCCCGGCGGCGCCGTCGACGACGTCGACCGGCACATGGGAGCGTGGACCGTGGGCTTCGACGACGCCTCGGCGAGCGCAATTCTCGGCCTGGCCCGCGGCGGCCTGGCCTTCTGGGTGGCGGCCGTGCGTGAGTGCTTCGAAGAGGCCGGCTTCTTGCTCGCCGTCGACGACACGACCGGCGACTTCGTCCACCTCGACGCGCCGGGCACCGCCACCCGCTTCGACGAGCACCGACACGCGGTGGCCGCCGGTGAACGCACGCTCGCCGATGTGTGCGCGGCCGAAGGGCTGCACCTCGCCGTCGACAACATGCACTACGTCAGCCGCTGGATCACGCCCGAGGGCGCCCCCCGCCGCTTCGACACCCGGTTCTTCGTGTGCGCGGCGCCCGAGGGCCAGACACCGCTCCACGACGCCCAGGAGACCATCGCCCACGAGTGGGTACGACCGGCCGACGCCGTCGAGCGCGTCCGCGGCGGCGAGCTCGACCTCATGCTGCCGACCCAGCGCAGCCTCCAGTGGCTGGCCGGATGGGACACGGCGGCCGATG
>CADDZP010000317.1 GCA_902812475.1 Actinomycetota bacterium
ACGCGGGCTGCCGGCGTGCGGGGTGACGCCGGCGGCCACTCGTCATAACTCCGGAGCGCTGCACCGCTCCATTGGACCTCCCAACCGACGTGCCCGATCAA
Source organism: Actinomycetota bacterium (assembly GCA_902812475.1). Lineage (GTDB taxonomy): Bacteria > Actinomycetota > Acidimicrobiia > Acidimicrobiales > AC-14 > CADDZP01. Next base: position 102 of record CADDZP010000317.1, read on the forward strand.
GGTGCCCGGGTGCTGTCGTGCGCCGTCCAGGAGCCGGGAGACAAGCCATGGCTCATAGATTGCGTCGTCGTCAACCGTGATGATGGCGGCGTCCGGATAGGCCAGCAGCGTGGGCGCAAGTTTCTGGTAGCTGCGGAGGGTGCGGCTCGTCCACAGGACATCCAGGCCCCGCTTCGTCTGTCGCCGAATCTTTCGCGGAAGGTCACGCGACGGAAATTCCTCATCGGAGAGCACGAGGACAACCAGGTCGGGACGTTCCTCCTGACGCAGGAGGCTCTCGATCGCGATCGACGCATGATTGATTCTTGCCGGGAACGAGGTCAGGCTCGCGAGCACACCGCGCGTATTGCCGGTGAGCTGAACTCGCCGTGTGGAGACACCCAACTGCAGGACCGTCGGCGTCTCACGCGCCACCTTGACGGCCCGATTCAGCCGCAGGTAGCCACGGAAGAGCCATGGGAGTTGCCGTAGTCGTTTCCGGATCAAGCGGTACACGGACTACGAGGAGTCCGTTAATCCGCGCGCTGCGAGAACCACTTCACAGTGTGCCGGAGCCCTTCCTCGAAACTCACGGCGGGACCGTGCCCGAGATCCCGACGAGCCGCGGCAAGATCCGCTCTGGAGTGGCGAACGTCTCCTGCCCTCGGATCGGTGTGCTCGGGGTTCGGCTGCACGCCGAGAATCCCGCCGAGGAGGTTGAGCAGGTCCAGGAGCGAGTACTCCCGGCCCCCCGCGATGTTGTAGGCGTTCCCGCTGCAGGCCGTCGCCGGCGCGAAGGCGGCGGCCAGGTTGGCAGCAGTGACGTCGGCGATATAGCCGAAGTCCCTCGACTGCAGACCGTCGCCGTGCACGATCGGCCTGATGCCCTTGGAGAGCGCATCGATGAACAACGGAATAACGGCGGCGTACGCCGAATCGGGGCGTTGCCGTGGCCCGTAGACGTTGAAGTAACGCAAGGCGACGGTCTCGAGACCGTACAACTCGGCGAAGACTCGGCAGTAATGCTCAGCAGCCAGTTTCGAGACCGCATAGGGCGAGCGGGGATACGCCGGTGCCGTCTCAGGGGTCGGTAGCAGCTCGGCACCGCCATAAACGCTGCTCGACGACGCGTACACGACTCGACGTACCCCGGCCTCCTGCGCCTCCTTCAACACGGTCAGCGTGCCATGGGTGTTTGCCGTATCGGTTTCGAGCGGGCGCTCGACCGAACGCAGCACGGCCCGGGAAGCGGCCTCGTGGAAGACCAACTCGCAACCGTCCACTGCTTCCGCCACTGCTGCCTGGTCGGCCACATCGCCGCGAATCAACTTGGCCTTGGGATTGACGTTTGCTTCGTAGCCGGTGGACAGATTGTCGAGGACCCGGACTTCGTCACCCCGATCAACGAGGGCGTCGACGATGTGAGACCCGATGAATCCGGCGCCGCCGGTGACCAGTGCGCGCACGCCGTGCGGACGATAGCAACCCGGCGCGAAATCGAGCTCAGCTTCGCGCGCCGCGGGGCGCCGCGGTGGCAGTACCATCGCGTCCGTGCCGGAGACTGGCGTGGAAGCACCCGAACTCGATCTGCGCGATTACCTGCGGGTCCTCCGTCGCCGACGGCTCGTCATTTTTATGTCGATCGTGGTGGTGGTGGGCGCAGCGTTGGGTGCCTCCTTCCTGCAGACGCCCGTCTACAAGGCCAGTGCGGACGTGCTGCTTCAGCCACGTACCACCGAGTCGCTTTTCGACCCGCAGACCGGCCAGCGCAACGACCCTGCGAGGGCGGTCGACACCGAAATCCAGGTGATCGACAGCCAGCCCGTCCAGAAGGCGGTTCGAGACAAGCTCGGCGTGGTCCCGCCTGTGTCGGTGGCGGGCCTGGGCCAGACCGACGTCATCAGAATCACTGCGACGAGCACCGTGCCTGCCCGGGCGGCCAGGACCGCGAACGCCTACGCCTCGTCGTACATCGACTTCAAGCGCACCCAGGCGGTCGACGACATCCTGGCTGCGTCGCAGCAGGTCCAGGGCAAGATCGACGATCTCCAGCACCAGATCGACGCGATCTCGAACCAGATCGCCTCCTCGCCGCAACGGCCGGTAGCCGAGCAGAACCTCGGCGGCAGCCGGGACGCTCTTGTGAGCCAGCAGGCCCTCTTCAAGTCGAAGCTCGACCAGCTCCAGGTCGACTCGGCGATCAAGACCGGTGGGGCACAGCTCGTCACCCAGGCCTCGACGCCAGCATCGCCGTTCAAGCCCACGCCAGTGCGCAACGGCGCGATCGCGTTCGTCGTTGGGGCGCTGTTTGGGGTCGGCCTGGCCTTCCTGTTCGACCGCCTCGACGACTCCATCAAGTTGAAGGAAGACGTAGAGAAGGTGGCGCAGGGCATTCCGACGCTCGGTTTGATTCCCGTCGTGGCGACATGGAAGGCGCGAGAGCAGCCGCAAGTGATCTCGCTCGCGGATCCGAACTCGTCGGTCGCCGAGGCGTATCGCAGCATGCGCACAGCCGTGCAGTTCATGGGACTCGACCAACCGATGCACACACTTCAGATCACGAGTCCTAGTGCCGCCGAGGGGAAGACGACGACGCTCGCGAACCTCGCCGTCGCGCTGGCCCGCGCCGGTCAGCGCGTCGTGATGGTCGACTGCGACCTCCGGCGTCCTCGCATCCACGACTTCTTCGGTGTGGCGAACGACGTTGGGTTCACGTCCGTGTTGCTCGGCGAGGTGCCCCTCAGTGAGGCGGTGCAGGAGATTCCCAACGAACGGCTGCTGATGGTCCTGGCCTCCGGCATGATTCCGCCTAACCCGTCAGAGTTGCTCGCTTCGCAGCGGACCGTCCAGATCCTTGCGGCCCTCCAGGCCGAAAGCGACGTCGTCCTCATCGACTCTCCGCCGGTGCTCCCCGTCACCGACGCCGCCGTTCTTTCGGCTCGCGTCGACGCCACCCTCATCGTGACGCGGGCGGGGACGACCAGTAAGCGGGAACTCGCTCGGGCCGTCGAGTTGTTGCGGCAGGTTGACGCGCCGCTAGTGGGGACCGTGCTCAACGGTGTCACCGACGAAAGCGCGTATGGCTACAGCTACAACTACCGGTATTACTCCCGGGCGCAACCACAGGGTCGACGTCCGGTCCCGGCGCGCGACAAGCGCTGAGGCGCGTTGGCCATCCGGCCTCGGTGGCTCATCATCGGCGCGGTTGCGATCGCCGTTCTCGCGGGGGTCGGCGTAGCTGTTTGGCACGACCTCTCCCAAGCGCGCAGCCACATGGTTTCTGCCCGTGACCGCCTGCAAGGAGTAGCTGACGACCAGGCAGCCTTGCGCACTCCCGACGGAAGGGCGAGCGCGCGCCAGCGCATCGACAGCGCGCTGAACGAGATCAACGCAGCCGACCATCGCGTCAGGCGTTCGATCCCGCTGAGTCTGGCCCGCATCTTCCCCGGCGTGAGTGGTCAACGGGCCGGCGCGCTCGAGCTGATGTCGGATACGCGAAACGGTGTCCTGATCGCCCGCCAGCTGCTTGAGGATGCCGATCGTCTCGCCGCTGGGGGCACGGTAAGCGGAGGGGCCGTGCCGCTCGACAAGCTCGCCAACCTGCAGAATGATGTCGCATCGGCTGGGAGCAAGCTGAGCAATGTGGTCGGCACCAGCCGAGGGCTCTGGGGTCCGCTGCGAGACGCGCGGGTTCAGTTCGACAACTACGCCACCCATTCGTCGCGGCGGCTCGTCGAGGCCTCGAATGGTCTCGGCGCCGCACGCGCCTTTCTTGGTGCCAACGGCCCTCGCTCGTACCTCCTGGCTATCCAGAACAGCGCCGAGATACGCGACCAAGGCATGGTGCTGTCATACGCGGTGATCACCGCGGACAGCGGACATATCAAGTTTGTTAAGAGTGGCCCGATCACTGACCTCGTCCTGGCGAATCCTGTGAGCACTCGTTTTCCGCCTGGTACAGCGGCCGTGTTCGGGTCTCTCGCGCCGACGCAGCTGTGGCAGTCCGTCAACGCGACCGCCGACTTCGCCTGGAGCGGCTCCGCCATGCGAGCGATGTACAACGCGGCTACGAAGCAGGACGTCGACGGCGTCATCGGAGTCGACGTGCCCGCCTTGGCGGCCATGTTGAAGG
>CADDZP010000318.1 GCA_902812475.1 Actinomycetota bacterium
GTCCGCTTCCGGTGGCGCGGTAGACGCCCCGGCTCACCAGCGTCTGCTTGCCGTCGGGCGACAGGTCCCACAGCCGGGTCGGCAGTTCGACGTCGGGCGACGGCGTCTGCAGCGTCAGCTTCACCAATGGCTGACCGGCGAGGGTGACCGTGCGGTCGACGGGGAACGTCCAGGCCACGACGCCGGGGTCGGTGGCCGCCGACAGGACCCGGCAGCCCCGGCCGAACAGCGTCGGCACCTGGCTGGGGGCGCCGCCGTTGGCGATGGGGTCGGTGGCCGGACCCTCGATGCCCAGCGGGACGTTGCTCGTCGTGCCGCCGGTGGCCGCCGAGAACGACAACATGTCGTGGGCCAGGCCGGCCAGCGTCGGGGCGGACATCGTGGCGAGCGGGTCGTGTTCCTGACCCGGCCGGCAGCGGGTGAGCACCGCACTGACGTCCAGCGGCACGGCGGGGCCGCCGCGCAGGTAGTGGTCCATGAAGGCGTTGGCCTTCTGGTTGAAGGCAGCCCACACGTCGGCCGGGTTGGTGGCGTAGGAGTGGCCGACGTCGGCGTACACGTCGCCGATCGGGTAGTCGGGCGCGAACGCCTTGGCCCGCTGCCACATCAGCTGGGCGTGGATCGGCGGGAACAGCGGGTCGGTGTTGCCCTGGATCTGCAGGACGGGGACCTTGGCGTCGAACGGCAGGAGCGGGGTGAGCGGCGACTTGAAGCGCTCGAGCTGGGACACGGCGTTGGCGACGATGTCGCTCGTGCCGGGCAGTGACGCAGACACCGTGTTGACGCCGGCCTGCACCAGGGCGAACCAGAGTGGGAGGTCGGCCGTCGAGTCCGTGCTCGTGGGCGGCTGGTAGAAGCCGTTGGTGACCGCAGGCGGGGTATAGCCGTCGACGAACAGGCCGCTGACGTAGCTCTCGATGGGCACGCCGATGGGCTTGGTCAGGTCGCCGCTGGCCGGGGACCCGGGACGGCCGTCCGACGCCCGCCCGTTGGGCAGGAGCGCCAATGCGAGCGACGCCCACGTGTACTCGGGCACGGCAGCCGACACGTGGAGCGGCGTGCCGTTGGGCGACCGCCACGGCACGACGGCGCCGTCGGGCTTCCCCGCGCACGGGTCCGGTCCGTTGGCCGGGTCCCACCCGACGCCCCCGCAGACCGTGCGGTCGTTGGCCAGGGCGCTCAGCCACGTGACGCCGCCGCCGTAGGAGCCACCGCTCACGCCGATGCGGCCCGGGTCGGCCACGCCCGCGTCGACCAGGCGGCCGATCAGCCACTGGACGTCGCGGATCTCGTAGCGCAGGTCGTCGAGGTGGACCCAGTACTGGCGCCCACCGGCCGTGCACGCGGCCGGCAGCCCGGCCGGGGACTCGAGCGGGTCCGACGAGGAGTCGGGACCGCACGAGCCGTGCCAGCCCCGCGCCGTGTAGTTGAGGACGGCGTAGCCGCGCGATGCGAACGAGACGTTGTTCCAACCCGACTTGTTGGCGTCCGGCGATGTCGCCGCCGCCGACTCCCAGTCGCTCTTGGAGTTGCCCCAGCCGTGCGCGAAGGCGACGAACGGCGCCGGGCAGGCGGCCCCAGCACCGCCCGGCAGCGTGACGTCGACGTCGAGCGGCACACCGTCCCACAACGCCACGTGCCCCGACCACATCACCAACCCATTGGCCTGCGGGTGGGCGGTCAACCCCAGGGCGGTCAGCGCAGAACCGGTGGAGCTGCACGGCTGGGCGGCCAGTGTCGGGCGGGCGGCGACCGCGCCCAGGGCGCCCACCGCTGCGGCGACGAGGGCGGCGGCGACCAGGACACGCGGGAGGCGCACGCCAGGGAGTTCGGGATTGCGACGGCGGAATCCTCCGTGAGAGAGGGTCCGAGGCACCCGACGTCGAATCCAAGTGCGAGTCGTCATGAACCTGCACGCCCCGCCGTTCATCCGCTGCCCGGCCTGCCGCCGGATGGTCTCGTTCGACTACATCGAGATCGTGGGCGAGCTGGCGCTGCTCGACTGTCCGCACTGCAGCGGGCTGCGCGTCGACCTCGCTCTCGAGCAGGTCCTGGCCCGCAACTGAACGGGCCTCAGCGGCGCAGGAGGTCCTTGGCGATGTGCGTCATCTGGATCTCGTTGGTGCCGGCGTAGATCTCGAGGACCTTGGCGTCGCGCGCCAGCTGCTCGACGTGGAACTCGGACATGTAGCCGTTGCCGCCGAAGAGCTGGACGGCGTCGAGGGTCACCTCGACGGCCGCGTGGGACGAGTACAGCTTCATGGCGGACGCCTCTGCCAACGTCGGCTGCTTGCCGTGGGCCAGGATCTCGATGTAGCGGAACAGCAGGTTCTCGACGTTGAGCCGCGCCACCTCCATACGCGCCAGCTTCTCCTGCACGAGCTGGAACTCGCCGATCGGCTGGCCGAACTGGACCCGCTCCTTGGCGTACTGCACACACAGTTCGAGGCACCGGTCGATCATCCCGAGGGCCATGGCCGCGACGCCGGAGCGCTCGATGGAGAACGTCGCCTTGGCGTCCTCCCGGCCCCCGCCGCTCACCTCCTCGGTCTCACCCAGGAGACGATCGCGGCCGACGCGCACGTCGGTCAGGAACAGCTGCCCGGTCGGCGACGAGTGCAGACCCATCTTGCGCAGCGGCGGTGACTGGTCGAAGCCGGGCATGCCGCTGTCGAGGACGAAGTGCAGGATCTTCCGCTGATCCGGGGGGTTGCCCTCGTCGAGCTTGCAGATGAACACCACGGTGTCGGCGTAGGGGCCGTTGGTGATGAAGGTCTTCGACCCGTTGAGGATGTACTCGTCGCCGTCGCGTCGCGCCGTGGAGAGCATGGACCCGAAGGCGTCCGACCCCGAGTTGGGCTCGGTGATCGCCCATGCCCCGATCTTGTCGAGGGTGAGCAGGTCGAGGGCCCAGCGCTCCTGCTGCTCCCGTGTGCCCTTGCTCATGATGGCGGCCGCCGTCAGCCCGACCGACACGCCGAGGGCCGTCACCATCCCCGGCGAGTGCCGGCACAGCTCGATGATCGGGATCATCGGCATGGCGACGGTGTTGGCCCGGACCTTCGGATCGACCTCCTCCCCGTCGCCGCCGAGCAGGCCGCCGCCACCGTCGGGCCGGTCCAGGCGCCGCTTGAACTGCTCGCGCGCCATCACGTCGAGGCCGAAGGTCTTGTAGAGCTTGCGCAGCACCTCGTACGGCGGCGTGTCGCCGAACTCGAACTCGTCCCGGCGGGGAGCAATCTCGGCCTCCACGAACTGCCGGACGGCGTCGCGGATCATGCGCTGCTCTTCGGTCCACTCGAACATGCCCGCACGCTACGTGACATCCGCCAGCGCCGATCGCGAGCGATTCGCAGCGGCGGGGCCGGTCGCTGTTGCGCTGATCGAGGGCGGCGGCCAGTCTGACGCCCGTGCGGCTGCAGCTGCTGGGGCCTGTCGAGCTGTGGAGCGACGCTGGAACGCGAATCGCGCTCGGCGGTCCCAAGCAGCGCGCCCTGCTGGCGTTGCTCGCCCTGGGAAGCGGCGAGTTCGTGGCCGAGAGTGCCGTCGTGGCCTGCCTCTGGCCCGACGACCCGCCGGCGTCGGCGGCTCGCACCGTGCAGTCGCACGTGTCGCGGCTGCGCAGGGCGCTGGCCGACGCCGGCGTCCCCGCCGACACCCTGGCCCTGTTGTCGCACGGACGCAACTACGCCCTGCGCGCCGCCCCCGGCGTGATCGATGTTGCCGACGTCGAGGACCTGGCGAACAAGGCCCGCGCCGCTGTGTCCGGCGGAGATTCAATGGGCGCCGCCTTCATGTTCGGCGAGGCGGTGCGGAAGTGGAACGGCGTCCCGCTCCAGGGCATCGGTGACACCGAGTGGGTGGTCGTGGAACGGCGGCGCCTGCACGAGCTCCGTCAACTCCTCGTCGAAGAACGGGTCGACGCCGACCTGGCGTGCGGGCGACACGCCGACGTCCTGGCTGAGCTTGAGGAGCTGTGTCGCACCAACCCGATGAGGGAGCGGGTGTGGCGTCAGCGCATGACTGCGCTCGCCCGATCGCAGCGACAGGCCGACGCCGTTGCCGCCTTCGACGAGCTATGCCGGTATCTGGCCGAGGAGCTCGGCATCGATCCCGCCCCGCCCACCGTCGAGCTGGCGAAGTCCATCGAGGCTGGACGGCCGCTGGGCGCCGAACGTCGAGCGGCGCCCATGGACACCCCGACCC
>CADDZP010000319.1 GCA_902812475.1 Actinomycetota bacterium
AGGATGCGCTGGCCCGGCTGGGGCTGGCCGGGCGTCTGGCGAGCGTGCAGGTGGGCCGCCTCTCCGCCGGACAACGCCGGCGCGTGGGCGTCGCCACGCTGCTGCTTCGCCCCGCCGCCCTGTGGCTGCTCGACGAGCCCCACGCCGGCCTCGACGCCGACGGCCGGGATCGCCTCGACCAGCTCGTCGGCGAGGCGGCGGACGCCGGTCGCACCGTCATCCTGGCGTCCCACGAGTTGGAGCGGGCCCGCGGGCTGGCCACGCGGGTCGTCACGATGGCCGGCGGGCAGGTCCGCGCCGAGACGACGAAGGGAGTCGTCGGTGTGGCATGACGCCGCCGTGATGGCGGGCAAGGACTTGCGCATCGAGCTGCGCTCGCGCGTGGCGACCAACCAGGTGGCTCCATTCGCCATGCTCGTGTTGATCCTGTTCGCCTTCGCCCTCGACCCCGACCGCGGCATCCTCGGCCGGGCCGCTGCCGGGCTGTTCTGGGTCGCCGTGCTGTTCTGTGCACTGCTCGCCATCCAGCGGGCGTTCGCCGTCGAGGCGACCGACGGGGCGCGCGACAACCTGCGCATGTCGGGCCTCGACCCGGCCGCCATCTTCCTGGGCAAGGCGGGTGCCATCGCCGCCGAGCTCGCAGTGCTCGAGGTGATCCTGGGTGCGGGCGTCGTCGTCCTCTACAACCGTTCACTGCACGGGCCGGTGCTGCTCGTCGTCACGTGCGTTCTGGCGACCGTGGGGCTGGCCGCGGCAGGCACCGTCTACGGCGCCCTGGCCGCGGGGCTCCGGGTCCAGGAGACCCTGTTGCCACTGCTGCTGCTGCCAGCTGTGGCGCCGGTGCTCCTGGCCGCCACCCGGGCGTCGGAGGGCGCACTCGGCGGCAGCCCCGCCGACGGGTGGCCGTGGGTCCGGCTGCTGGCCGTCTTCGCCGTCATCTACGTGGCGTTCGGCATCGTCGCCTTCGGCCCCCTGCTCGAGGAGTCGTCGTGAGGACGCGCGTGCTCGGCACGTTCACGATCGCAGCGCTCGCCCTTCTTGCCGTGATGGCGCTCGTGGTGACGCCGGCCGACGTCAACCAGCAGGACGCCGTGCGCTTCCTCTACGTCCACGTGCCGCTGGCGACGCTGATGTACGTCGCCTTCGGGATCACGGCGTTGGGGAGCGTCCTGTACCTCCTGCCTCGCACGCGCGCTCGCAAGTGGGACCTGCTGGCCGGGACGTCGGCCGAGATCGGCGTCGTGGTAACCGGCCTGGTGCTCGTCACCGGGTCGGTCTGGGGCCGCACGACATGGGGCGTGTGGTGGACCTGGGACGCCCGTCTCACGACGACGGCGGTGCTGTTCGTCGTCTTCCTCGGCTACCTGGCGCTGCGCCGCGTCAGCGGCGACGCCGACATCAGGGCCAAGCGCAACTCCATCGCTGCCCTGGCCGCCTGCATCGACCTGCCGATCGTGCACAAGTCGGTGGAGTGGTGGCGCACGCTGCACCAGAAGTCCTCGCTGCTCGACGAGGAGACGTTCATGCACCCCCACATCCACGGGACCATGTACTGGACCGTCATGCTCGGGATCGGTGCCTTCCTGCTGCTGTTCTCCTGGCTGCTGATCCATCGCTACCGGCTGGCCAGGCTCGAGGACCGCCTCGAGGACGAGGGCCTCGAGCGCGCCCTCGCCGAGCGCCGGGCCGAGGCCCTGGCGGCGTCGTCGTGACCGACGTCGGCTACCTGGTCGCCGGCTACGGCGTCGTGTTCGCGGTGCTGGCGGCCTACGCGGCCTGGATTCTCAACAAGAAGCGGGCGCGGACGCGGGAGCTGCCTCCTGAGGAGCGCGACCCCCGGTGGCGGTAACCGAGCACGCACCCACCGGTCGCACCCAGCATCGGCGCCGGTACGTGGTCGTCGGTGTCGTCGTGGCCGCGGCGCTGGGCTTCCTGCTCGTGCGCGGCCTCGGCAACGCCACCCTCTACTTCCGCACCGCCGACGAGGCCGTCGCCCAGCGCCAGCAGCTCGACGGCCGCCGCTTTCGGATCGAGGGGACCGTCGTCGCCGGGTCGGTGCAGCAGGTGGCCAACCAGGTGGCGTTCAAGATCGAGAACAAAGGCGTCGTCGTTCCCGTCGACCACCAGGGTGACCCGCCCGAGCTGTTCAAGCCCGGCATCCCCGTCGTTCTCGAGGGCCATTTCGTCGGTGAGACGTTCGCCAGCGACCGCATCATGGTGAAGCACTCCGAGGACTACATCGCCAAGCACCCGTCAAGGGTCACGACAGTCCCGCCGACCACGCTTCCCGCGCCTTGAACGCCACGCTCGGAACCGCAGGCGTCTGGCTCGGACTCTTCGGCGCCGTCGTCGGCGTCGCCACCCTCGCAGTCGGACTGCGCCGCCGGGACACCAAGCTCCTCGAAGCGGGACGCAAGTACGCGTGGGTCATCGTGGCCGGCGCCGTGCTCGGTGTCCTGGCCATGGAACGCGCCCTCATCGGCCACGACTTCACCCTGAAGTACGTGGCCGAGAACGGCAGCCGGGAGACGCCGCTGTTGTTCACCATCACCGGGATGTGGTCGGCGCTCGAGGGGTCGATCCTGCTGTGGGCGTTGATCCTGTCCGGCTACCTGGGCGTCATGGTGTGGCACTTCCGCAGACGGGCCGGCGACCCGCTCATGGGCTGGGCCACGCTGACGGTGTTCGTTGTCGCTGCCTTCTTCTTCGCCCTCATGGCGGGGCCCGCCAACCCCTTCCGGGTCATCCACGGCGCCATCCCCACCGACGGCCCGGGCCCCAACCCGCTGCTGCAGAACCACCCGCTGGTCGCCTTCCACCCGCCGATGCTCTACCTGGGCTACGTCGGGTTCACCGTTCCGTTCGCCTTCGCCGTCGCCGCCCTGGTGACGGGCCGGCTGGGTGAGGGGTGGCTGGTCGAGACCAGGCGCTGGACGCTGTTCGCCTGGGGCTTCCTCGCCGTCGGCATCGTCCTCGGCGCCTGGTGGTCCTACGAGGTGCTCGGCTGGGGTGGCTACTGGGCGTGGGACCCGGTCGAGAACGCATCGTTCATTCCGTGGCTGACGGCGACCGCCTACCTCCACTCGGTGATGGTGCAGGAGCGGCGGGGGATGCTGCGCATCTGGAATCTGTCGTTGCTGCTGGCCACGTTCTCGCTGACGATCCTCGGGACTTTCCTCACCCGCTCGGGCGTCCTGGACTCGGTGCACTCGTTCACCGAATCGCCCATCGGCCCCTGGATCCTCACGTTCTTCGGGATCGTCGTGCTCGTGTCCGTGGGGTTGATCGGCTGGCGGGGTGACCGCCTGCGCTCGCCGGGATCGATCGACTCGCCCGCGTCCCGTGAGGGCGCCTTCCTCGCCAACAACCTGCTGTTCGCCGCCTTCGCCTTCGTCGTCCTCTTGGGAACCGTGTTCCCGCTCCTGGCCGAGGCCATCAACGGTGACCGCCTCTCGGTCGGCGGCCCGTACTTCGACCGGATGACGACGCCGATCGTCATCGCCCTGCTCTTCCTGATGGCGATCGCGCCGGTGCTGCCGTGGCGCAAGGCGTCCGAGGAGGTCTTGCGCCACCGGCTGCTGTGGCCGGCATGGACGGCGACGCTCGTCGTCGTCCTGTGCGTGGCAACCGGCCTGCACGGTCTGGCGCCGCTCGTCGCCTTCTGGCTGGGGACGTTCGCGGCGGGATCGGCGGTGCGCCAGTTGGTTCTGTCGGCCCGCCGGCAGGGGTGGCACGGGCTCGTGGGACGGGCCAACGGCGGCATGATCGTGCACATCGGCGTGGTGCTGATCGCCGTCGCCTTCGCCGCCAGCCACGCCTACGGCCACAGCCACGAGTTCCGCCTGCGCCCGGGGCAGTCGGTCTCCTACGCCGGGCACCACGTGACGTACCTCGCCAGCACGACGGTGAAGTCGCCGAACAAGACGAGCGTCACGGCGCGCGTCCGGGTTGACGGCGGCAAGGTGTACGCCCCGGCCGTGAGCCAGTTCCCGTTCGCCACCCAGGCGATCGGCACGCCGTCGGTGAAGTCGGGGTTGCGTGACGACGTCTATCTCACGCTCGCTGCCGCGCCGGAGCAGCCGGGCGGCGCGGCCGTCATCGGGGTCATCGTGCAGCCGCTGATCATGTGGCTCTGGATCGGCGGCGCCGTGATCGGGCTCGGCACGGCGCTCGCCGCCTGGCCCGGCCGGCGCCGACACGGGGGC
>CADDZP010000320.1 GCA_902812475.1 Actinomycetota bacterium
GTCGAAGGCCGTGGCCGCTGCGGCTGCCCGCCTCGCACGTGACGTGCCGTCTGTGGCGCCGTACGTTCTTTCGCATCGGGGTGCTCGGGCCCCTCGAAGTCCGGCGTGACGGCGAGCGCTCCGATCATCCGTCGCTGCAGCGTTCCCGCGTTCGCGAGCTCGTGTGCTATCTGGCCGCCCGTCGACGCGTCCGCAGAGAGGAAGCTGCGCAGGACCTGTGGCCTGCTGTCGCCGACCCGGCCTTGAACCTGCGGGTGACGACGGATCTCCTGCCCTCAGTCGGCTCGGCGAGAAGTCGCGGCACGGAATCTGGACTCCACAAGGACGCAACCGAGCGAACCGGGTGACCGGAACGCCTCGTCAGGCGGCGTTCATGCCGGAGGGTTGACGACGCCCGCGTGCCGGTTATCTCGGTGACGAGTCCCGGCGACGGGCTTCGTCCTCGATCTCCTCGACCTTGTTCATGTCGACCGGCTCACCGGTGGAGTTGTCGGTCGGCTCGACCTCGGCGGGGTCGGCGGCGTGGTCGGTTGGGTCGCTCATTCGCTGAGTGTTCCCGCGCGACGCTCGATGTACGCCCCTCGGGGCGAGGGAATCCGCAGCCGAGCTCAGCCGCCCGAGTGACGGGGACGACCCAGTCGTGCAGCATCCAGACGCCGTCGAGCGGAACCGGCGTCGGCGCCGGAGTCTACGGGCGGATATGACGCCGGTGTCAGGTATCGTCCCCTGTCCATGACCGAAGTCATGCAAGGCGTCCGCATCCTCGAGGTGGCGGAGCACACGTTCGTACCGGCCGCTTCGGCTCTCCTGGCCGACCTGGGGGCCGAGGTCATCAAGATCGAGCACGTCGAGCGGGGCGACGCCATGCGGGGCCTGGCGGCCAGCGGAACCGTGCCCCTCATCGGCGGCGTGCACGTCATCCTCGAGCACTCCAACCGGGGCAAGCAGAGCCTGGGGCTCGACCTCGCGTCCGAGGAAGGCCTCGACATCCTCTACCGGCTGGCCGCCACGTGCGACGTCTTCCTGACCAACAAGCTGCCCTCGGTCCGGCGCAAGCTCAAGATCGATGTCGACGACATCCGGGCCCACGCACCGAACATCATCTACGTCCGCGGCCATGGCCAGGGCGAGAACGGGCCCGAGGCCGACCGCGGCTCATACGATTCTCTCGCCTTCTGGTGTCGGGCCGGCGTCGCCCTGGGCACGAAGCAGTACGACACCGTCCCGCCGCCGCCCGCGCCCGCTTTCGGCGACTCGATCGGGGCCATGACGATCGCCGGCGCCGTGATGGGCGCCCTCTTCCACCGGGAGCGGACGGGCGAGGAGACCACCGTCGACGTCTCGCTGTTGCACACCGGGCTGTGGTCAATGGGTGCGGCGATGGCCCTCTCGCTGCAGATGCAGCGGCCGTGGCTGGCGATGCCCCCGGGCGGCGGGTCGGCGCCGGGCAACCCCCTCGTCGGGAGCTACCGCACCAAGGACGACCGCTTCATCTCCGTGTGCTGCCTGCAGGCGGCCAAGTACTGGCCCGACGCGGCGCGTGTCCTCGGTCGCCCCGAGCTGGCCGACGACGAGCGGTTCGCCGACACTGCGTCGCTCACCGCCAACTCCAGTGAGGCGTCGACGTTGATCGCCGAGGCCTTCGCCGAGCGCACGCTCGACGAGTGGCGGGAACGTCTGGCCGACTTCTCGGGACAGTGGGCCGTGGTCCAGGACACCCTCGAGGCCGCTGCCGATCCGCAGACGGTCGCCAACGACTACGTCATGGGTTGCGCCACGGCCGACGGCGCCGACTTCAAGCTGGTGACGGCGCCCATGAAGTATGACGGCGAGTCGGCGCCGCCCAAGCGAGCGCCCGAGTTCAACGAGCACGGCGACGCCATCCTCGAGCAGCTCGGCCTGGACTGGGACACCGTCGTGGACCTCAAGGTCCGCGGCGTCGTCGCTTAGCATCGGCGCCGTCGTGGATCTGAAGGCCGGCACCAGGCTCCGCTCGGCGGTCGACGAGGCCGAGGTGATCGTCGTCAAGGCGCCCGGTGGCAACGTCGACCTGCGGGCCGGCGGCCATCCCATGGTGCCCGTCGGCGAGGATCGGCCCGACGGGGCGTCCGCAGAACCGGGCTTCGACAAGGGCTGCCTGCTCGGCAAGCGCTACGTCGACGAGTCGGGCGAGCTGGAGATCCTCTGCACCAAGGCGGGCACGGCATCGCTCTCGGTCGGCAGCGAGCCGCTCGAGATCAAGGAAGCGAAGCCACTCCCGTCGTCCGACTGACAGCGACCGTCTGTACCCCATGAACGTGGCGATGGTGCTGGACATGGCGGCCGACGGCCTGGGCGACCGGCGAGCCGTCGGCGACCTGACGTACGCGCAGGTGCGTTCCAAGGCGCGCGCCGTCGCCGCTCGCCTGCGCGGGATGGTCCCTCCTGTCACGTCGATGGCGTCGCTCCTCCCCAACGGCGACCACCTTCCCGTCGCCCTGTTCGGCGCCTGCTGGGCCGGCGTCAGCTACGCGCCGCTGAACTTCCGCCTCCCCGAGGCAACGCAGAGCGACCTCCTGGCTCGGCTCGCGCCGGCGGCTCGCTTCGCCCAGGAGTGGATGAACGACGGCGCGGACGGCGACGACCAGGCGCCGTTCGTCGACGAGCCCGAGCGTCCGGCGGTGCTGCTGTTCACGTCGGGCACGTCTGCCGCCCCCAAGGCCGCCGTGCTCCGCCACGACAACCTGACCGCCTACCTCTTCAACACGCTCGAGTTCGGGTCGGCGGGCGAGGACGAGGCCGCCCTGGTGGCTGTGCCTCCATTCCACATCGCCGGGGTGGCCGCCGTGCTGTCCTCGACGTACGTCGGACGGCGCATCGTCCCGATGGCCCGCTTCGACGCCGACGACTGGCTCGAGCTGGCCGCCGCCGAGTCGATTACCCACGCCTTCGTGGTGCCGACGATGCTTGCCCGCATCGTGGCCGTGCTCGCCGACGACCCCGGCCGCCGTCCGCCAGCGTTGCGCTCGCTGGCCTACGGCGGCGCCCGCATGCCACTACCCGTGATCGAGCGGGCCCTCGAGCTTCTGCCCGACGTCGAGTTCGTGAACGCCTACGGGCTCACCGAGACGTCGTCGACGGTCGCCGTGCTCGGCCCAGACGACCACCGTGCGGCGATTGCGTCCAGCGACCCGAACGTGCGCCGGCGTCTGGAATCGTGCGGGCGCGCTGTGCCGGGCGTCGAGTTCCGGATCGTCGACGGCGAGGTGTGGATTCGCGGCGACCAGGTGGGCGGCGGGTACGTCGGCATCGAGAGCCAGGTGGACGCCGACGGGTGGCTGCACACGGGCGATCAGGGCGTGCTCGACGACGAGGGCTACCTGTGGGTGTTGGGTCGGGCCGACGACACCATCATCCGCGGCGGCGAGAACATCAGCCCGGCGGAGATCGAGGACGCCCTCATGCGCCATCCCGACGTCGCGGCAGCGGCCGCCGTCGGTCTGCCCGACACCGAGTGGGGTGAGAAGGTGGCGGCCATGGTCGTCCCCCGAGGCGTCGGCCAGTCCTTCGACGCCGACCAACTGCGCGACTGGGCTCGCCAACAGCTGGGGTCGATCAAGGCGCCCGAGGTCATCGTGCCCGCCGGCGAACTGCCGCTGACCGCGACGGGAAAGGTGCTGCGGCGCGTCGTGCGCGAGCAGCTGCTCGAGAGGTGAGCCAGACCGGCGTCGAGGTCGGCATCTTCCTGCCGCAGGTCGGCTACACGTACGAGCAACTTCTGGAACGGGCGGGCTGGATCGAAGAGCTGGGCTTCCAGTCACTCTGGCTGATGGACCATCTCTACTCACCTGGCCTGCCGGGCGTGCCGTCGTTCGAGGCGTGGACGCTGGCCACCGCCCTTCTGTCGCGCACGAGCCGGATACGGGTCGGCCATCTGGTGCTGTGCAACAGCTTCCGGCATCCGGCCCTGCTGGCGAAGATGGCGACGACGCTCGACCACATCTCGGGCGGGCGGGTCGTCCTCGGGCTCGGTAGCGGGTCCTACGAGCCCGAGCACGACGAGGCCGGCATTGCGTGGGAGCCGTTCCCGGTCCGGACGGCTCGGCTGGGGGAGGCGCTCGAGGTCATCACGCGGATGTTCAGGTCGGAGCGGACGACGTTCGAGGGCGAGCACTACGCCGTGCACGAACTGGCAAACGTGCCCGCCCCGGTGCAGCAGCCG
>CADDZP010000321.1 GCA_902812475.1 Actinomycetota bacterium
CCGCCGACCACCCGCGCCCGGCGCGTGTGGTCGGCGGTCTGGCCCAAGCTGGCCGCGGTCGGCATCTTCCTGCTGGTCTGGCAAGCGGTGGCGTGGAGCGGCTGGAAGCCCTCGTACATCGTCCCCGGGCCTGTTCCCGTCTTCAGGGAGCTCGCGCACGAGGTGCTGAACGGCACGATCGCCGAGGCGACCGGGAACACGCTGCAGCGGGCGGCGATCGGGTACGGGATCGCCCTGCTCATCGGCTCGGCGATCGGCATGGCCGTTGCCCGCTCGAAGGTGCTGCGCACGGCCGTCGGCTCGATGATCACCGGTCTCCAGACCATGCCGACGATCGCCTGGTTCCCACTCGCTATCGTGCTGTTCGGGCTCAACGAGTCGGCGATTCTCTTCGTCGTCATCCTCGGCGCCGGTCCCGCCGTCGCCAACGGCATCATCACCGGCGTCGACCACATCCCGCCGGTGCTCTTGCGGGCCGGCCGCGTCCTCGGTGCCCGGGGGCTCTCGACGTACCGCCACGTCATCATCCCGGGGGCGCTGCCCGGCTACGTCGCCGGGCTCAAGCAGGGCTGGGCGTTCGCCTGGCGGAGCCTCCTGGCCGGTGAGCTGCTCGTCATCATCGCCAAGAAGCCGTCGCTCGGCGTCCGCCTGTCGTTCACCCAGCAGAACAGCGACTACGTCGCCATGCAGGCGGCGATGGTGATGATCTTCATCATCGGCGTCGTCATCGACTCGGCGCTCTTCGCCCGCTTCGAACGCTCCATCCGCACCCGCTGGGGGCTGATGGAGAACGGCTGAAGCGGGAAGAACGCCTGAGTAAAAGGACGCAGAGCCGCTGGGCCCCACGACCTCGTCGGCTGGTTGTCGTCGTCGCACACTCGGCACATGCGACGACTCGACAACTTCGAGGCCCACCTGGCGAACGTCCCGCTGTTCCGGGCCTGCTCAAAGCAGGATCTGCGACTGATCGGCAGGCTGGCCGACTACGACACGTGTCGAGCCGGCGAGGTGATCGTGCGCGAGGGCCGGCTGGGCAACGAGCTCTACGTGATCGTCGAGGGCACCGCCGAGGTGAGCCGTGACGGCGAGGCACTGGCCACCCTCGGGGCCGGCGACTACTTCGGCGAGCTGGCCGTCCTGAACCCGGCGCCCCGGACGGCGACGGTCACGGCGACCACCGACATGGGCGTGCTGATCGTGACGCCGCGGGAGCTGGCCATCCTGCTCAGCGACGTCCCCCTGTTCGCTCGCAAGCTGCTGTCGGGCATGGCCTCCCGGGCCCAGGCGACGTCGACCAGCGCCGCCTGAAGAGACGACGCGGGGCCCGTACACTCCGCCTCGTGCGGGGTTCCGGTCCCGAGCTGGGGACGGTGGCGAGCGGCGTCGTCACTCTGATGCGCGACCACGCACGAGCTCGCCGTTACCGGACGGGCGCGACGCTGTTCCACGAGGGCGACCACTCCGATTGGCTCGGACTCGTCACTAAAGGCCGCGTGAAGATCTCCTGCTACGGCGCCGATGGCCGGGAACGTCTGGTCGCTGTGATCGGCCCGGGCGAGCTCCTGGGCGAGCTGTCGGCCATCGACGGCGAGCCGCGCTCGGCGACGGCGACGGCGCTCGAGCCACTCGAGGTGGCCGTGCTCACGTCCGAGGAGTTCGTCACCCTGCTCGAGCAGCAGCCGCGAGCCACGCTGGGGATCCTGCGTTCGGTGATCGGCCGTCTCCGTGACTCCGACAAGCGACGGGTCGAGTTCGGCGCCCTCGACACCGTCGGCCGCGTCGGGCGCCTGATCATCGAGCTGGCCGAGCGCTATGGAGAGGAGGGCGATGCCGTCATCCGCATCCGGCTGCCGCTGAGCCAGGAGGAGCTCGCCGGCTGGGCCGGGGCGTCGCGGGAGGCGGTGGTGAAGGCGCTGCGCCAGCTCCGTGACCGGGGCTGGATCGAGACCGGCCGGCGCGAGATCAGGGTGCTCGACCTTCCGGCCCTCGTTCGCCGGAGCTCCTAGCCGCCGCCGCGGCTGCGGCCGCCGCGGCTGCGGCCGCTGCGGCCAGTGCCGTCTCGGCCTCCGCCTGCTCCACGAGGTCGAGTGGCGTGAGGGCCAGGTCGACGGCCGCCCAGATCGTCCGCGAGAACGGGAAGAAGGCGATCGGCGTGACGATCGAGGCCAGCACGCCGGCCAGGATGACCGGCCAGATCGCCACGTCGGGGTTGGCGGCGGCGGCGACGATGTAGCCGCCGACGACGAGGCACACCAGGCCTTCGGTCAGCGTGAAGTTGATGACGTAGGCGCCGAGTTGGAACCCCTCTTCCCGCCGGAACCGGTGCCCGCACCCGGGGCAGCGCTCGACCATGCGGAACCAGCGCGTGAACAGATGGCCGGTGCCGCACCGGGGGCAGTGCCGGACCAGGCCGCGCAGGAGCATGCGGGGGACCGACGGCTGGAATCGCTCGGTCGTGGGTTCGGGCGCCGGCTCCACGTCCCCATTTTCGCCGCCCGCGCCACGCTGCGGCGTGCCGCCGCGGAGAGCGGGATCGGCGGCAGGATCGCCACTCCGCGTGACAAACGCCCCGAAGGCCGCCATACTGGCGCAGAGGCAAAGGGGGACAAATGAGGCTGCCGACTGCGATTGGCGCTGCGTCCGTGGCGATCGCCGTGTTCGCCGGGGGGTTCGCCATCGGACACTTCGCGACCGACGACTCGGGCTCGTCGAAGACCAAGGCAAGCGGGAAGCCGCAGGTCCTGGGGCAGGTGTTCGCTCGCAACGGCGACACGTCGACGACGACCGCACCGCCGGTGACGCTTGCCCCGGCGTCGCCCTCGACGACCCAGGCGCCGTCCAATCAGCCCTCGGCGGGTGCCCAGGGTGCCACCCAGGGAGCGACGACCCAGCAGACCGCCGTGGCCACGTCGCCGCCCCAGACCACGCCGCCCACCGTCGTCGTCAGCGGTGACTGCGGCAGCGGGACGGCGTTCGCCAGCGTGGCGTCCAAGACGTTCCCCCAGCACGAGACGGCGAACACCGACTACGAGACCGACGTGACGGCGACCGTCAACGACCAGGTGAACAAGCCCATCCAGATCGACAGCCTTGCCGTGCGCCTCACCTACGAAGACGGCGGCGTGCAGGACCTCGTGTTCAACCAGGCCCAGGGAGTCGTCGTGCAGCCCGGCAACACCGCCAACTTCAGCGTCGCCCTCAACACCGGCCAGCGGCAGGTCAAGAACCAGAACGACGGCGGCGTCGTCCTCCAGAGCTTCTCCTTCCACACCGAGGGACACCCCGAGTGCACGGGGCGTCCCGCATAGCCGGCGCATAACCAGCGCGTTAGCGTTCGCCCATGCCCCTTCGGGGATTGGGGACCGGGCGATCGCTCAAGCGGTATCGGCGCGCGGCTGAGGCCTACCGACGGGCGTTGGAGCCGTGGCAGGAGGAGGCCGACGCCCTGCGCTCGTACCTGGTCGTCGCCTCGACGTTTGCGGGCGCCGACGCGGCCGACGGTCCGGCTGTCCCGCTCCGGCTGGCCCCGGGCGAGCGCGTGTTCTTCGTTCTCGAGCGCTCGAGCCTCGTCGAACCCCGCAAGCGGCCCGAGCGGTGGTCGTCGGGCTACGCCGGATTCTCGTTCCGCTTGGCGCGCGGTGTGCGCTACCGCTCGGCCGTTGCTCAGCACAAGAAGGGCGGCGGCGAGGAGGTGCCGGCCGTGGTCGACACCGGGCCGGTCACGATCACCGACCACCGGGTGGTGTTCCAGGGCGCCCGCCGCACGCGGGAATGGCCGTTCGACAAGCTCGTCGGCTACCACAACGACGGCCGTGTTCCGGTGACGCTCTTCCACGTCGCCAACCGCGAGAAGGTGTCGGGGCTGCTCTACGACCGCAACGTCGTCGAGGACGTCCACTTCAGGCTGGCCCTGGCGTTGGCCCACCACGACGGCGAGGTGCGCGGCTTCGTCGACAACCTCGAGCGCCAGCTCGTCCACCACGACCGCGCCCGCCCGGCGCCGCCTCAGCTTCCGCCGGCAGCCCGCTCCGCCCTTCCCAGCCGCCGCCCGCGGTAGCGGCGGAGGGCGATTCCGAGCGCGATCGCGGCCAAGCCGACGGCGGGTGACGTCGTCGTACCGGTTGCCGCCAGCCGCCCCCTCGCTTCTTGGCGCAGAAGAGCACCGTTCCGGTGCATTTCTGCGCCCAGAACGGT
>CADDZP010000322.1 GCA_902812475.1 Actinomycetota bacterium
TTCTACAACCTCCCGAGCGAGCCCTGGCACTGGAGCGTGAACGGGCACTGACCCCCGCCGGGGTGGGCGGGCGTCAGGCCGGCCGGACGACGATGCCCTTCGACTCCATGTAGGCCTTGGCCTCGGCGACGGAGAACTCGCCGAAGTGGAAGATCGAGGCGGCGAGGACGGCGTCGGCCTTGCCGTCGACGGCGCCTTCCACGAGATGGTCGAGTGTGCCGACACCGCCGCTGGCGATGACGGGGAGGTCGCACGCCTCGCTCACGGCGCACGTGAGCTCGACGTCGTAGCCGTCCCGAGTGCCGTCGCGATCCATCGACGTGAGGAGGATCTCGCCGGCGCCGAGGCGCTGGCACTCCGCCGCCCAGGACACGGCATCGAGGCCGGTGGGCTTGCGGCCCCCGTGGGTGAACACCTCGAACCCGCCGGGCGCCCGGCGGGCGTCGATGGCGACCACGACGCACTGGGCACCGAACTCGTCGGACAGCTCGGTCACCAGCTGCGGTCGCGAGACAGCGGCCGTGTTCACGGAAACCTTGTCGGCGCCCGCTCGCAGCAGGCGGCGGGCGTCCTCCACGCCGCGGATGCCACCACCGACGGTGAAGGGGATGAAGCACTCCTCGGCCGTGCGGGTCGCCACATCGACGATCGTGTCGCGGGCCGACGACGACGCCGTGATGTCGAGGAACACCACCTCGTCGGCGCCCTCGGCGTCGTAGCGCGAGGCCAGCTCGACGGGGTCACCGGCGTCGCGCAGGTCGACGAAGTTCACCCCCTTGACGACGCGGCCGGCGTCGACGTCGAGGCAGGGGATCACGCGCACGCTGCGCATACGGCGATCGCCTCCTCGACCGTGAAGTTGCCCTCGTACAGGGCCTTGCCGACGATCACGCCCGCCAGGCGTCGCCCGCCCGCCTCGAGCGACGTCAGCGCCTCGACGTCGGACAGCGAGCTCACCCCTCCTGACGCGATGACGTCGACCTCCGTCGCCTCGACCACCGACGCCAGGTCGTCGAGATCGGGCCCGGCCAGCGTGCCGTCGAGCCCGATGTCGGTGACGATGAACGCGGCCGCGTGCGCGAACTCGGGCCACCGAACGGCTTCGAGGAGCTGCACGTCGCCCTTCTCCTCCCAGCCCCGGATCTGCAGCTCGCCGTCCCGGTGGTCGAGGCCGATGGCGACACGCCGAGGGTTCTCGGCGATGAGCTGGCGGGCATAGGCGCGATTGGTGACGGCCAGGCTGCCGAGGACGACGCGGTCGACGTCCGCCCGCAACAACGTGTCGTCGCGGACGCCGCCGCCCGCCTGCACACGCGCACGCACGGCCCGGGCAATGGTGAGCACCGTGTCGGCGTTGTTGCCGTCGCCGCGTGCGGCGTCGAGGTCGACGACGTGCAGCCACCGGGCTCCGGCGGCGACGAAACGCTCGGCCACGGCGATGGGGTCCGTGCCGTAGACCGTCTCCTTTTCGAAGTCGCCCTGGTACAGCCGTACGCAGCGCCCGTGGCGCAGGTCGATGGCGGGATACAGCTCCACCGCAGGTCAGGCCGCGGCGGTCGCGGCCCGCACGAAGTTGGCGAGCACCGCCAAGCCGGGCCCGCCGGACTTCTCGGGGTGGAACTGCGTGGCCCACAGGTTGTCGCGCTGCACGGCAGCGACGATCGGGCCGCCGTAGTCGCACGTCGCCACCACCTGCTCGGCCGTGGCCGGCGCGTACGAGTGGACGAAGTACATCCACAGCGGCGTCTGCATCCCGGCGAACATGGGAGAGTCACGTTCGATCTCGAGTTCGTTCCACTGCATCTGAGGACGCTTGAGTCCGTCGGGCAGCAGACGGACCTTGCCCGGGAGCACGCCCATGCCCGTCACCGTCGGGTCCTCGTCGGAGGCCTCGTAGAGCATCTGCATCCCGATGCAGATGCCCATGAACGGCTTGCCCGCGACGATCGCCGCCCACGCCGGCGCCTCCAGGCCGCTGGCGCGCAGGGCTCGCATGCAGCGCCCGAAGTGACCGACGCCCGGCAGAACCAACGCCTCTGCCTTCTCGATCTCCTTCACGTCGGCGGTGAGGGCGGCGTCGCCGCCGACGCGCTGCAACGCCTTCTCGGCCGAGCGCAGGTTGCCGATGCCGTAGTCGAGCACCGCGATTCGCATCAGAGGACACCCTTGGTGGACGGCACCGCCGAGCCGTCGACGCGCACGGCGTCGCGCAGGCAACGGGCGACTCCCTTGAACGACGCCTCCAGGACGTGGTGCGGGTTCTTGCCGCTCACCTGGCGCAGGTGCAGCGTGATGGCCGCGCTGGTGGCGAACGCTCGCCAGAACTCCTCGGCCAGCTGGGGGTCGAAGGGCGGCGTGCCCAAGGGCTCGGGCGCCGGTGACACCTCGTAGGCGAGGAAGGGACGCCCGGAGAGGTCGAGGGCGACGTCGATGAGCGCCTCGTCGAGCGGCAGGGCGATCGACGCGAAGCGGCGGATGCCCGCCTTGTCACCGAGAGCGTCGCTCAGCACCTGGCCCAAGGCGATGCCGACGTCCTCGACGGTGTGATGGGCGTCGACGTCCAGGTCACCCTTGGCCTCGACGGTGAGGTCGAAGTCGCCGTGCTTGCCGAGCTGGGCGATCATGTGGTCGAAGAACGGCAGACCGGTCGCGACCGAGACGTCGCCCTGGCCGTCGACGTCGACGCGGATGCGGATCGACGTCTCCTTGGTGGTGCGCTCGAGCGAAGCGGCGCGACTCATGCGAGCACCTCCTCCAGTGCCGAAAGGAAGGCGTCGTTCTCGGCCGCGGTCCCCACGGTGACGCGGAGGCAGCCGTCGAGGCGGGGCCACCCGGCGCAGTTGCGCACGAGGACCGATCGGGCGAGCAGCTCCTGCCACACCTTCTCGCCGTCCTTGGCACGAGGGCGGAACAGGATGAAGTTGGCGGCCGAGGGCCACGTGTCGACCGGCAGCTCGCCGAGGGCGGCGACCATGCGGCCCCGCTCCTCGACGATCATCGCCACTCGTGCCTCCATCTCGCTCCCGAAGTGCAGGGCCAGGCGCCCGGCCGCCTGCTTCATGGCGTCGAGGTGGTACGGCAGAAGGACAGATCCGACGGCCTCGATCACGTCGGGCGGGCCGACGAGGTAACCCAGGCGGGCGGCGGCCATCGACCACGTCTTGGAGAACGTGCGCACGACGACGAGCGGCCGGCCCGGTTCGATGAGCTCGACCGCCGAGCGCGGCGCGAACTGGCCGTACGCCTCGTCGACGACGACGAGCCCGGAGCCCGCCGCCAGCACGCGCTCGATGGCACCGTCGGGCTCGAGGCGGCCGGTGGGGTTGTTCGGCGAGCAGAGGAACGTGATCGCCGGCTGCTCGCCGCCGACGACGCGGTCGATCTCGGTCAGGTCCAACCCGAAGTCCTCGTCGCGTTCGCCCTCGACGACGGCCGTGGCGGTGATGCGGGCGATGTGGGAGTGCATCAGGTAGGTGGGCCGGAACACGGCCGCCTTGCGGCCCGGTCCACCGAAGGCGAGGCACAGCGCCTGGATGACCTCGTTGGAGCCGTTGGCCGCCAGCACACTGTCAGGCCCCAGGCCGTGCAGGGCGGCGATGGCGGTGCGCAGCTCGGTGGCGTCGCGGTCGGGGTAGCGCTGGAACGGCAGCGACGACAGCTCGTCGAGCAGCGCCTGTCGCCACGCGTCAGGCGGCGGGTACGGCGACTCGTTGGTGTTCAGGCGCACGGCGACGTCGACCTGGGGCGAGTGATAGCCCTCGAGGTCGCCGAGGTCCTCGCGCACCTTCATTCTCGGCCCCCGGTGCGCAGGCGGACGGAATCGGCGTGGGCGGGCAGGCCCTCGGCCTCGGCCAGGGCGACGACCGCCGGCGCCAGCCGCTCGAGGGCGGCGTCGTCGACGCTCACCACGTGGATCCACTTGAGGAAGTCGTCGACGCGCAGCGCGCTGCTGAAGCGGGCGGTGCCGAACGTGGGCAGCACGTGGCTCGGGCCGGCGACGTAGTCGCCGATCGACGCCGGGGCGTTGACGCCGCAGAACACGGCGCCGGCGTTGCGCACCAGATCGAGCACCGCCTCGGGCTCCGCGTTCATCAGCTCGAGGTGCTCGGGGGCGATGACGTTGGCCACCGCCGCCGCCTGCTCGGCGCCGTCGACGAGGACGGCATAGCCGCCCCGGCGGGCCGACCTCGAGTC
>CADDZP010000323.1 GCA_902812475.1 Actinomycetota bacterium
CTCGGGAACTTCACCGTCAACCACTACGACGGGCTGCGGTTCGATCCCGATGGCGTCTCCGACGTCGCAGTGGTCGACGCTGCCGAGATCCCGACGGCGCAAGCTGCGCCCAGTATCGACACCGACAGCGACGGTGTTGCCTCAGCGGCGGAGCGGAGCGTCTACGCCGACCGGCGCTGCGCGTCCCTCGCTGCTGCAGTGCAGCTCACGGTTGAAGGACGGACCGTCCCCTTCGTGGTTGGAAGTCGACTGTTCACCTACCGGCCCGGCGTGGCTGGCTTGCGCACGAGTCGGCTCGAGTGCCGGCTCCGAGCAATGGCGACGATGGCAAGCCCGACGACCGCCGCGTTCACGGACGGGTTCGAAGCCAGCCGCGTCGGCTGGCACGAGATCACAGCCGTGGGCACAGGAGTGCGTCTCGAGCACTGCCCGGTGCCCCAGCGAAGCATCAGTGACGGCCTCCTGCATTATCCCAACGACCTGCTGAGCTCACCCCTCGACGTGCGGGCCGCCACGCTCCATCTAGTACCCGGCGCCGGGGCCTCGAGCGTGAAACCCGGCGCGAACATGGTGCCCAGCGCCGGGATCCTCGACCGAGGCGTGAACCAGGTGACGACCGTCTTCAATCATCTCGTCGGACGGCGCCATCTCACGGTGGCCGTCGGCCTGGCCGCTGTCGCGCTGGCGCTATTGCTCGGCGCCGCTCACGCAGCGCTCCCCGGTCACGGCAAGACGGTGATGGCCGCGTACATCGCCGGTCGCCAGGGCTCTGTACGCGACGCGTTCGTCGTTGGTGCCACCGTTACCGCAACCCACACGGGTGGCGTGCTGGCGCTGGGCCTCGCCCTGACCTTGTCGGCCTCCCTCGCGGGCGA
The DNA here is from genome assembly GCA_902812475.1 of Actinomycetota bacterium. GTDB lineage: Bacteria > Actinomycetota > Acidimicrobiia > Acidimicrobiales > AC-14 > CADDZP01. The sequence goes on from CADDZP010000323.1 coordinate 876, forward strand.
AGCCATTCTGCAGGTCCTGGGAGTCGTCAGCGGGCTTCTCGTCGCCGGCCTCGGGGCAGGTCTGCTCATCGGCGCTCTGCGCCAGAGGCGCGCCCAGCGCGCGGACGCGGCCGTTGTCCCGGCGGCCGAACCCATCGCCGCCCCTGCACTGGTGCTCGTCGGCGCGGGCGGGCCGCCGGTGACGGCTCCACACGACCACGGGTTCTCGAGCCACGCGCATGGGCACAGCTCCGGCGGGCACACCCATTCCGACTCCCATCGTCATGGGCACCCGGCGCCGGCTGTGGTGAGCCGGCGTGGGCTTGTCGGTATGGGTATCGCCGGCGGCCTCGTGCCCAGCCCGTCGGCATTGGTCGTGCTCCTCGCCGCAGTTGCCTTGGGCCGGACCCTGTTCGGCATCGCGCTCGTCTTGGCCTACGGGCTCGGAATGGCGGGGACACTGACGGTTGCCGGCCTCGTCCTCGTGAAGGTTCGCGATCGGTATCGGGGCCGGCTCGGCTCTCGGCGGAGCGTCGCGGGGACCCTCGCGCGCCGATGGGCCGACCTGATTCCGATCACGACAGCGTGCCTTGTGATCGTCGTAGGTCTCGGCCTTGGAGCCCGAGGCGCCGGCGTTGTTTGACACACCAGTCGGGACGCAACCGCAGTAGGAACCCCGCGGCACTAACAGAGCGGATCCCACACGAGGAGGACACATGCAAGAGCGCGCATGGATGGCGTCGGCCCGGTGCCGATCGTTCCCACCCATATTCTTCTTCCCGCAGGACGGCGCAGGTGTCACGGTAGCGATGCGGGCGTGCACGTCCTGCCCCGTCAAAGAAGAGTGCCTTGAACATGCCCTAGCAAAAGGCATCGACCACGGCGTTTGGGGAGGGGCGTCAGAACGCCAGCGTCGTCGGATCCGGGTCGCCCGCGAAAGCACCCGCGCTCAGGTCATTGCGCTCTGACGCGAGGGGGTGTGAGGTCGAATTGTCGGCGCGGTCATCGGCCGGGCGGGGCGGGCCGCCTACAGCACGGGACGAGTGGAGGACGTGTGGACATTCCCGACGGAAATGAAGACGACGGAGCCATTGTGGACCCAGACCCACCATGGCGATGGAGTGCGCGTGAGTGTCGTCGTTCCTCCGCCCGATGCCACCCGCGTAGACCCGCACCAAGGCGGCACGGCGCGTTGACACGTCGAGCACCCGCTCGCCGTCGGCCACGAGGCGCTGGGCGAGGTACTTCCCGGCGCCGTTGCAGCCCTCGATGGCCCACGTCCTGGGACGCCACTGCCGGGCGAACGGTCACAGCCCCTTGAACCCTTCCTCGGTCGTCGCGAACTCACGGCGGCCGATCACGCCACCGTGACTGTTTCAAGACCACCACGGCGTTGAGCCGCTTGTGCGGGTGGACGCCGAGCACCACCTTTGCCACCGCCGCCTCCTCATTCGTTCGGTTGTGTGCATCGAGGAGGGAAGCGCCACTTCGAGCGCGGCATTCCCCTCTCGAGCCACTCCTCGTAAGGCGGTGACGGGCGGAGGCTGACCATTTTGCGAGCCACACTCAGAACGGTGGGCAGCCGGATCGCGAGCCACCCGCCGGACACGTGGCCCAGACTTGCCAGCCCTGGGCTTCTAGTGGTGGTTCTAAACAAGTAGGCGGATGGAGTGCGACTCCAGCCGCGAGGGCGCACATAGCGCGCAACCATCCGACTCCACAGGGGCTGCGACCCGAGCCGAGCGGCACCTCGGCTGCCGGGAGATGTCCCAGAATGACGCCCGACCTACCCGATGGGGGTCGCCCAGACCGCCGGGAACGAGCCGGCCCTCGCGGGCGTCAGGCGCTGCGGAGATAGTGACGCAATGCTCTGCGCACGATCTCTGACATGCTCACGCCTTCCTCTTCGGCGCGTTGTGCGGTCTGATCCCTGAGGTCGGGATCCAGGCGAACCGATTCCACGGTCTTGGCTGCGTCGCCCAGAGGTGGACGCCCCCGGCCGCGGGGCTTGTCTTCGAGATCTCCCGGCTCATAGCCGCGCTCGGCGTCGTCGGCGAGCTTTTCGATCATCGTGTCGTCGATCGCCTTGCCGGCCTTGGTTCGTCCGTAGGTCCGCTTGGTCATGGCGTCTCATCTCCGAAGAGCTCGCGCTGGGTACTGCGGCGAAGTGTCATCACGTGGATCACGAGCGCGTCTTCCCCGAGGTCGAGGACGACGAGCTCCAGCAGATTGCCCGCCCGGTCTGGGCCGGCGAGCAGATACCGCGGCGGATCCTCACCGAGGCGAACCCACACGAGGATGCGTTCATACGCGTGGGCGATGTCAGCATCGGCCACCCCGTGCCGACGCGCCGAGGGGTGAATCTCCACACCCAATAAGTGTAATACGAGAAATAGGCCTGCGTCAGCGATCGGGGGTCGCGACAGCCGACGTCCTAGTCAGGCCCCCGGGTATTGGCTGGCCTCCCATACAGAGGAGGTCACTGCCATGACAACCCTGGTCACCCTCACGCCGACGATGCAGAAACCATTCAGCGCAGCCGACGAAGCCGAGATGGCTGCGGCCGCCTTCCTGGCGCGCTACAGCGGCCGGACCCTGGATGCCTACCGCCACGACCTTCGCACCTTCTTCCAGTGGGCTGACGACGTCGGTATCGCTGTGCTCGAGGCCACTCGACCGCACATCGAGCTGTACCGGACGGCGCTCGAGGAGCGGGGCCTGGCAGCCTCCACGATCGACCGGCGTCTGTCGACGGTCTGTGGCTACTACCGCTTCGCCCACATCGACGGGCGCATCGCCTCGAACCCCGCCCAGTACGTGCGCCGGCCGACGGTCCATCCCTCGGAGGGCCACGGCATGGACCGCGGCGAGCTCGGGGCGTTCCTGTTCACGGCCGAGCGCTTCGACGCTTCCCATGCCGCCCTTGCTGTGTTATTGGGCCTCAACGGCCTGCGGGTGAGCGAGGCCTGTTCGACCAACATCGAGGACCTGGGCTTCGAGCGCGGCCACCGGACGTTGCGCATAGTCGGCAAGGGCGACAAGCCGGCGATGATCCCTCTCGTTCCCCGGACCGCCAGGACCGTCGATCTCGCTGTTGGCGAACGCACCGAGGGTCCGATCCTGCGTCGCCACGACGGCGCCCGCCTCGACCGGCGCACTGCCCATCGTTGGGTGCGCTCAATCGGCAAGCGAGCGGGGCTCGGCATGATCCACCCGCACATGCTTCGAGCCCCGTTCATCATGGCCGCGCTCGACGCCGGGGTGCCGCTGCGAGACGTCCAGCTCGCCGCCCGCCACGCCGATCCGCGGACAACGAC
>CADDZP010000324.1 GCA_902812475.1 Actinomycetota bacterium
GTAGAAGACCGTGGCCTCTTCGACGATGCCCAGGCCCACGCCGGCGACGACGGCGAGGCGGAAGTCGACCATCCCCGCCAGCAGGGCGGCCGCCAGCCCTCGCAACAGCAACCCCGGTCCGCTGTCGTTGAAGCCGATGGCGGGTTGGGTCGGCGCGAACAGGATGGCGGCGGCGGCAGAGATCACCCCGGCGATCGTCCAGACGATCAGCGAGATACGCCGCACCGAGACGCCGGCCAGACGGGCGGCGTCGGGGTTGGACGCCGCGCCGCGGATGGCCTGACCCGTGCGCGTCCGAGTGAGGAGGATCCAAAGCCCGACGGCGATGGCCGGGGCCACGATGATCGTGAGGATCTGACTGGACGTGAGGATGGCGCTGCCGATCGTCCAGTGGGTGGCGAAGGGCTGGGGGTACCCGTGGGCGGCGAGGCGCCCAGGGTCGACCTTGAGGGGCCCCACGAGGAGGAGCAGGAGGATCACCTGGGCGACGCCGATGGTGGCGACCATCAGTACGAGACGAGACTTGTCGAACAGACGCCAGCCCAGCAGGCGGTCCACGCCAGCACCGGTCGCGGCGCCGAAGACGAGGGCGACAGGCAGGGCGATCCAGTACGAGAACGCCAGGTTGAACACGAGCACGGCAAGCACGGCTGCCGCGATCCCACCCATCGACCCCTGGGCAAAGTTGATGAAGCGGTTGGCCCGGTAGATGAGCACGAGGCCGACCGCGAGGAGGGCGGCCTGCAGCCCGGTGGCGACGCCGAGCAGGAGGACAGCGGGGAGGTCGCTCAACGCGGGGACCTCTTGCGGTGTGCCGGCCGGTGCCCGTTCTCGCCCAGGAACACAGCCCGAGCCAGGTCGCCCCGCTCCAACAGGTCGCGGGTCAGTCCGTCGAACTTCACCATGCCTTTCTCGAGGAAGACGGCGCGGCCGCACAGTTGGGCGGCGACGTTCAGCGATTGTTCGACGACGACGCATGTGCACCCGGCGGCGTTGACCCCGCGGATCACGTCGAAGAGCTCGCTGACGATCACCGGCGACAGGCCCAGGGAGAGCTCGTCGATGCAGAGCAGCGTCGGGTCGAGCAGGAGGGCTTTGGCCAGGGCCAGCTGCTGCTGCTCGCCGCCCGAAAGTGACCCGGCCTCGGTGTCGAGACGCTTGGCCAGCTGGGGAAAGCGATCGAGCTCACGGCCGATGCGGTGGTCGAGTCCGGTACGGATCGTGAACCCGGCCAGCTGCAGGTTCTCGAGAACGGTCAGGTCGGGGAACACCGCCTTGCCGCCCACGACGAGGCCGACGCCGGAGGTGCAGAGCTTCTCGGCGGGCAGCCCGGTTACATCGCGGCCGTCGAAGGTCACCGTTCCCCGTGTGGGCACCTCGAGGCCGGCGAGCACCCGCAGGACCGTCGACTTGCCTGCCCCGTTGGTGCCGAGCAGCCCGAGGATCTCGCCGCGTGCCACGGTGAAGCTCACGTCGAAGAGCACCTGGATGGGGCCGTAGGCGAATTCGACCTCGCGCAGATCGACCAACGTCGTGCGCTCCGCGACGGCCTGCTCAGCAGCCACCGCCCAGAAGATAAATGATTGCACGTTCATAATGCAACGCGACGGGCTAGGGTTGCGCCGTGCCCCGCGCCTCGGCTGCCTCCGAGCGGAAGAGCCGCCGCGGCCGCCCGCCCAACTCTGACGGGCAGGAGACGGCGGCCCGGCTCCTCGACGCGGCTGCAGCGGCGTGCGCCGAGTCGGGGTTCGACGGGGCGACGCTCAACGAGATCGCCCGTCGGGCCGGCGTCACGGCGGCGGCCATCTACAACCACTTCGAGAGTCGCGAGGACCTCCTCTACGCCGCTGGGGTGCGCGCCCTCGAACGGGTCACCGACGTGGTCCCGCCCGAGGCCGGGGTTGACGCAGCCCGCATCATCGCCGCGTCCTACGTTCGACCCGAGCTGAAGGAGACCCGCCGGCTGCTGGCCGAGCTCCACGTCGCCAGCGCCCGCGACCGACGCCTGGCGCAGCTGCTCGCCGCCTGGCACCGGTCCTGGGCGCAGGCCCTGAAGGCGGTCCTGCCCCCCGACGATCCCGCGCCCGATGCGACGGTAAAGACGCTGTTCCTGCTGCTCCTGGGGTTGTGCCACTTCGACGACCTGGTCGCCGTCCGCGCCACCCAGGCGGCGGTCGTCGAGCGGGTCGAGAGCCTGGTCGACGCCCTCATTCCGCCGGCGTAGCTGCGTCGGTCAGGGCCAGACGTCGTCGCCGCGCAACACGCAGTCGGCGCCGCCGTCGACGAACACGACCTGACCCGTGATCGTCGTCGTGTCCGGGCTGACGAGGAAGGCGATCAGGCGGGCGACGGCGTCGGGCTCGGCGATGCCGCCGTAGGGCATCGGGAGCATCTCCTGCAGCATGGCGCCGGCACCGGGATCGGCGACGCCGCGCCGGTGACGACTGCCGTCCGTGTCACGCCGATGCCGCCGATCCGAGCCTGGCTGCGAGGGCGTCGGCGAAATGGACGCCGACGAGGGATTCGAGGTTGGGGCCTCGGCGGAGGGTGTGCCCGCCGTCGACGTTGAGCATCTGCCCGGTGATCCACGACGACTCCGGTCCAGCCAGGAAGCGAACGGCGGCGGCCACGTCGTCGACGGTGCCGAGGCGCCCGAGTGGCATCTGGGCCAGGTAGTCGTCCCTCGTCGGCTCGTGGGACACGAGCGGGTCGGATGCCCCCGTCGGCACGAGACCCGGGCGGACGCCGTTGACACGGATGCCGAAGCGACCCAGCTCGTCGGCCGCGTTGCGCACGAGCATGTCGAGCGCGGCCTTGGCCACGCTGTAGGGCGCCATGAGCGGGTGGGTGAGCGCGGCGGCGATGGACGACACTGCGACGATCGCCCCGCCGCCGGCGGCGACGAGGACGGGCACGGAAGCCTTGATGGTGAGGAACGTCCCGGTCACGTTCACCGAGAGGTCGTTGTCGAAGGCCATCTTGTCGACGAGGGCGAGGGGACCGATGGCCTGGGTGCCGCCGGCGTTGGCCACGACCATGTGCAGGCCGCTCAGGGGACGGGCGGCCTCCTCCACGGCCTTGGTCACGGCAGCCTCGTCGGCGATGTCGGCTACCACGTAGCGGCACCGGTCGCCAACGGCACTGGTGGCATCGGCGAGGCGCTGCTCGGTCCGGCCGCAGATGGTGACGAGGGCACCCTCGCCGGCCAGCCGCTGTGCGCACGCCAGACCGATTCCCGACCCGCCTCCCGTGACCAGCGCCGCCATGCCGTCCAGGGCTGCCATGTCAACCTCCCACTTGCCCACCGTGATCGAGAGCAGTATATGTACGTGTATTCATTTCTGGTCGGGAGCACGGATTGACGACGTTCAACCTGGCTGACCTCTTCGAGCGCGCGGCCGATGCCGTTCCCGCTCGCACCGCGCTCGTGGCCGGGCCCCGCCGGCTCTCCTACGCCGAGCTCGACGAGCGCGCCACCCGCGTCGGTCGCCACCTCCTCGACGCCGGCGTCGGTCCCGGCGACCACGTGGCTGTGCTCTCGTGGAACCGAGCGGAGTGGCTGGAGACCATGCTCGGCGCCTTCAAGGCACGTGCGGTCCCCGTCAATGTCAACTACCGCTACGTCGACGCCGAGCTGCGCTCCCTCATGGCCGACGCCGACGTCGTCGCCCTCGTGGCCGAGCGTTCGTTCCTGGGTGCGGTCGAGCGCATCGGCGCCGACCTTCCCCGACTGGCGCACGTCGTCGTCATCGAGGACGGATCCGACGAGGGGGGTCACGCCGTCCCATACGAGGACGCGGTGGCTGGGGCGTCACCCGAGCGCGCCTTTGGCACTCGCTCGGGTGACGACCGCTATCTCCTCTACACGGGCGGGACGACAGGCGCCCCCAAAGGGGTCGAGTGGCGGTCGGAGGACCTGTTCTTCGCCGCCCTCTCCGGTGGCAATCCCGGAGGTGCGCCCATCGCCACGCCCGAGGCCCTGCGCGACGTCATCCCCGATGGGCCACAGCCGTGGCTGGTGACGTCGCCGCTCATGCACGGCAACGGCCAGTGGAACTCGCTGACGCCGCTGTTGACGGGCCGGGGCGTCGTGCTGTGCACCGGCCACCGCTTCGACCCTGTGGCGGTCGCCCAACTCGTGACCGAGGAGCGGCCGCAGGTGCTG
>CADDZP010000325.1 GCA_902812475.1 Actinomycetota bacterium
TGCTCGTTGCGACGGCGGCAACCGAGGGATTCCTCGCCCCAGTGACGGCCATGCTGCACTCGCTGGGAGAAGCCACGGGCGACGAACGTGTGGACGCTGTCGTGCTGCACGACGCGCCGCTCAGCACGCGGGGACGGGGGCGCGTGGAGGCATCCGCCGCCGACGTCGGCGTTGCTGTGCGCTTCCTCCCTGTTGCCAGCAAGCAGCTTCGGCGCTATCCGCCGGGTGCCTTCCCGCCGGTGATCTGGGCCCGCGTCCTCCTGCCCGAGCTGCTCCCCGACGAAGAGAAAGTCCTGTATCTCGACGCCGACACCCTCGTCGTCGACTCGCCCCTTCCTCTGTGGCGGGTCGACGTCGGCGAAGCACCGATGGCGGCGGTCGCGAATCCGCTCTACGGCTTCATGCGCGGATGGCCGAGGACTGCCATCGGCGTCGAGGATCCTCGCCGTTACATCAACAGTGGTGTCCTTCTCATGAACTTGGCGCTGCTGCGCCGCGAGCGGTGCTCTGAACGCCTACTCGACTACGCCGCAACTCATCGGGACAACCCCTATCCGGAGCAGGACGCCATCAGCGCTGTTCTCGGCCACCGCGTGCTTCCGCTGCATCCCCGGTGGAATGCCCAGACGACGTTGTGGGACGTCGCCCTCGCCGACCTCCCCTTTCCGGCGTCGGAGGTGCAAGAGGCGCGTGAGCGGCCCGCCATCGTCCACTTCATCGGCCCCTTCAAGCCGTGGCACTACTTGTGCACCCATCCGTACGGCCCGTGCTACTTCGAGCACCTGGCCGCGACACCGTGGCCGCCACCGCCGCTGGAGGGTCGCACGCTTGTTAATCGCGTCGTGAAGCGGCTCTCTCCGACTTGGGTCAACCGGTCGCTGCGTCTCCAGGCTCGGCTGGCCGCAGGACGCGTTCCCGCTCGGTCGTGAGGTTCGGCGGCGCCACGTTGATGAGGGCAGCCGTGAACAGCTCGGTGAGGTAGTCGGGCTGGTCGACGCGGCGGAGGTCGATCGTCGCGTGCTCTGGGTAACCCGCGAACTGCTTCGGTGCGAATGCCGCCGTCAGCGTGGCAAACGTGGCCCGTCTCGACAGAGTGATGTGGTGCTCGGTCCTCGTCGCGTCGAACACGTGGCTGGCGGCGAGAGATCCCGGGCGCAGCCAGCGCCGCATCGGGGTCGCCCAGCCGGGGAAGCTGGGGCCCAGCACGACGGTGCTGATCTCCACGTCGCCACGGCTCGCCATGGCGGACTCGATGGCCGCACCGAACATCCACCCAGGGCCTTCGAGGAAGGCGCTCGGCGCGTCCGAGACGCACACGCCGAGCCGCCGTTCCGGCCCCGCCACCTCGTCGAACAGCGGCACGTAGTCCTCGAGGCGGGCGAACAGGTTCTGGGCGAACCGGTAGTGACGCTTCGGCTGGATGCGGGGGTCAACGTCGGCGCCCCAGATGGAGTCGAAGGCGGTCCACCCGTCGGCGGTGGTCACCCGGACCGCCTCGGAGACGAACATCCGCTGCGGCGGGATCTCGGGAACGCACGTCGACGAGAAGACACCGTTGAACGCCCCGTCTCGAAACGGCAAGGGGTACTGCACGTCGTGGCAGATGTACGTGCCGCCGTGACCGGCGAAACGGCGGGCGACGAGCACGTTGAGGAGCTGGCCGTCAAGCGACACCACGTCGCCGGCGTGGCCCCCCGCTCTCAGCAGGGTCTCGAGGACGCCATGCCCGCAGCACAGTGAAAGCAGGCGAGCGGCGGGAGGAAAGGCGTCGAACTGCAGGGCGAGGGCGTTGACCCGCGGCGAGAAGTACCGGGCCGAGTAGAAGTCGTTCGGCCCCAGGGGCTCCTCGGTGGCGGACGCGGGGATCGTGCGGAACGCGCGGCGAGCTCGCCGGACGGCAAGGTCCATGCGGCGCCTCGGCGTGCCGAGCACGCCGAAGCGGCCGTAGGAGTCGAGGAAGCCGTCGACCTCATCCGCGAGGAGCTGGCGGAGGCGTGCCGCCACCTGGAGGTAGGGCTCGCCCGTGTCCGCCATGACATCGGCGATGACCGGCGCGTGGTCGCGTATCCACCCTTGGAGACCGGCGATGTCACCGCCTTCGAGGTGACGGACGGCGGCCACGAGCAGTGGGAGGTGCGGCTGCACGGCCTCCTCGGGGCCGCCGTACGCCTTTGCCAGGCTCAGAAGAAGGATGCCGTCGACAACAGGGAAGACGAAGCACCGACACTCGAGCAGGCCGTAGGTGAGCCGATCGCCGTCGCCGGCGACGGCACGGCGGACCCGAAAGCCGCCGCCGCAATAGGGACACACCATGCGCTCGAGGAGATGAAGCTGCATGGAGCGCCGTCAGGTCGAGGGTGGCGAGCCGACGTCGTGGGCGGCGATGAACGCCTTGACATCGTCGCTCAGGAGCTGGTCGACGTGAGCCCGCACCTTCTCGTCGGGCCAGTGCCACCAGGCGATCCGTTGCAGCGCCTCTCGTTCTTCCTGTTCGAAGCGCCAGCCGATGCGGCGAGCGGGGGCGCCGGCGACGATCGAATACGGGGCGACGTCACGGGTCACGACGGCGCGTGCACCGACGACAGCGCCGTCGCCGATTGTCACGCCGGACAGGACCAGGCACTCCCACCCGAGCCAGACGTCGTTGCCGATCACGACGGGACCTTTGCTCACCGGGATGCCGTCCTCCAATGCCCCGGCGAGCTGGAACTCGAGACGGAGCGGGTACTGGGTCGGCCGCCGCGTCGTGTGCTCGCCGCCGACGAGGATCTGGGCGGAGCGCTCGATCGAGCACCACTTGCCGATCCGAACTGATCCCTTGTCGCCGATGAAGGAGATGATCTGTGGCGGCGTGGAGTGCGCCCCGAGGTCGAGCAGCGGTGGACCTGGGTCCCGGACGATCGCCGGCGACAGCGTCCATCGGGTGAGAGTCCGGGCGACGTCGGGCGGTGGCTCCTCCATGGTTCGCGCCAGCCGGACGAGCGCCGTGCGCGCCACCCGCCCAGCCAGCGCCCTGGCGCGGCTCATGGCGCAGTCTTAGTCGCGTCCCATCCGAGTCTGTAACGTCCGCCCCCGTGATCCTGTCGGACCGCTCGATACGCGAAGAGCTCGCCGCGGGGCGCATCGTGATCGATCCTCTCGATGAGTCGGCCATCCAGCCATCGTCGGTCGATCTGCACATCGACCGGTACTTCCGGGTGTTTCTCAACCACACGATGGGACTGATCGACGTGAAGCAGGATCAGGAGGAGCTCACCGAGCTCGTCCAGATCGAGGAAGAGGACCGGTTCATCCTCCACCCCGGCGAGTTCGTGCTGGGTTCGACGGCAGAGCGGGTGGGGCTGCCCGATGACCTCGTCGCGCGCCTGGAAGGCAAGTCGAGCCTGGGGCGGTTGGGTCTGCTGATCCACTCGACAGCGGGGTTCGTGGACGCCGGCTGGAACGGGCATCTGACGCTGGAGCTGTCGAATGTGGCGAACCTGCCGATCACGTTGTATCCGGGGATGAAGATCGGTCAGATCTCGTTCCTCCGGATGACGACGGCCGCGGACCAGCCGTACGGGTCGAAGGGCGTCGGCTCGAAGTACCAGGGCCAGCGAGGGCCGACTCCCAGCCGGTACTTCGAGAACTTCCGGCAGCATCCGTAGCCCGAGCGGGCCAGAAAACCACCGTCCGTAAGAACTAGCTAAAGCGACCGCGCACCGCGGCCGAAAGATCGGGCAAACACCCACGAAAGGGCAACCCCGGGGAAACCCGGGCCACGCAAAGCCACGGGCCTACCGAGGACGGACCTCCATGGCAGCCGGGCCGCCGAATGGGGCCGCATCCGCGTCCCAGTGGGTCTCGCAACTGGGAGGTTGGGATGCGCAGGAGACTGTGTGGCGTCCTCGTCGCGGCCTGTTTGACGGCGGCCGTGCCGGCGGCGCTGGTGAACGGCGGGCGGACCCCGGTGGCGGTGGCCTCGACAGGACCCGGCAACGACGGTGCGGGAGGCCAGGTCGTGGCGCGGGCGCAGGACACCGGCACCGACGCGACTGGTGCCGCGCCGGGCAGCGCCGGCGTGGAGAGCCAAGGCCGGAGGGCTGCCGCCTCGACGGCCGGAGGCACAGCGCCGGGGCGAAGCGCGGCACCAGCTGGCCGAACC
>CADDZP010000326.1 GCA_902812475.1 Actinomycetota bacterium
GAACGCCGACCGGGCCATGCTCCTCGGCGTTCCGGTGCGCCGGTTGTCGACGATCGTGTGGGCCATCGCCGGCGGGCTGTCGGCGCTGACGTTCGTGTTGAAGGGACCGTTCCAGGGAGCGACGCCCGACGTCCTCGGCGGCCCGACCCTGCTGCTGCCCGCCCTGGCCGCGGCGGTGATCGCCCAGATGGAGTCGCTGCCCCTTGCCTTCGCGGGCGGCGTCGGCCTCGGCATCCTCGAGCAGCTGGTGCTGTGGAACTCCAACACGGCGTCGGCCGCCGACGTCGCCTTCTTGCTCGTGATCCTCGTCGCCCTGCTGGCCCAACGGCAGAGGCTGAGCAGGGCCCAGGAGGGCGACACGTCGAGCTGGTCGATCGTCTCGGCCATCCGGCCCACCCCCCGGGAGCTGCGGCACCTGCCCGAGGTGCGGGCCGGCCGCTGGGTGCTGCTCGCGTCGGTCGGCGTGTTCGCGCTCGTCGCCCCCTTCGTCTACGGCCCGAGCACGGTGAACCTGATGAGCGTCGCCCTGGTGTGGGGCATCGTCGCCGTCTCGCTGGTGGTGCTGACGGGTTGGGGCGGCCACATCAGCCTGGGGCAGTTCGCCTTCGTGGGCGTGGGGGCGATCCTCACCGGCAACCTCATCGTCAAGCAGAACCTCGATCTGTTCGTGTGCCTGCTTCTGGCCGGTGTCGCCGGCGCCCTGGTCGCCCTGCTGGTGGGCCTGCCCGCGCTTCGCATCCGCGGCCTGTTCCTCGCCGTCACGACGCTGGCCTTCGCCGTCGCCCTCGACAGCTACTTCTTGAATCCCGTCCACTTCGCCAGCTGGATCCCCGAGAACCTCGACCGGCCCGTCCTTTGGCAGCGGTTCCCGCTCGAGAGCGAGCGGGCCACGTACTTCCTGTGCCTCGCGTTCCTCGCGCTGACGATCGTCGTCGCCCTCGGCGTGCGCCGGGCGCGAAGCGGGCGGGCGCTGCTGGCCACTCGGGACAACGCCAGGGCGTCGGGCGCCATGGCCGTGCCCACGACGGCCAGCAGGCTGTCGGCGTTCGTGCTGGCCGGCGTCATCGCCGGCGTGGCCGGGGGCCTGCACGTCCTCATCCTGCACGGGGCGCGCGTCGGCACCTACCAGCCGGTGAAGAGCATCGAGGTGTTCTCGATGGCCGTCATCGGCGGCATGGGATCGGTCGGCGGCGCCCTGCTCGGCGTCTTCACCCTGCGCCTGCTCGAGGGCGTGTCCGACGCCTACCGCCTGCTCGTGACGGGCACCGGCCTGCTCGTCATCCTGCTCGTTCTCCCCGGCGGTCTGGGGCAAGCCGTGGTCATGGTGCGGGACCGCCTGCTGCGGCTGGTGGCCGAGCGTCGCGGCATCCTCGTCCCCTCCCTCGTCGCCGACCGCCGCACCGACGACAGACCCGCGGAAGAGGCGTCGCTGCTGGCCAACGCCCTCGACGAGGCCGCGCCCGACCGGGCCGAGGACACCGAGCTGGAGCCCGTCCCGTGACCCCAAACCTCTCCGATGCTGGAAATGGCTCCGGCAAACGGGCACAAGCGGAACAGGCGCACAACATCGGAGAGGTTCGGGGGGTGACCGAGCCACTGCTGGAGTGCCGGGGGCTGGACGTGGCCTACGGGCCGGTGCAGGTGCTGTTCGACGTCGACCTCGCCGTCGACGAGGGCGAGATCCTGGCCCTGCTCGGCACCAACGGCGCAGGCAAGTCGACGCTGCTGAAGGCGGCCGCCGGCCTGGTCCGGCCGGCCAAGGGAACGGTGACGTTCGCGGGCGAGGACATCACAGGGCGACCGGCCGACGAGGTGGCACGGGGCGGCATCGCCCTGATGCCCGGCGGCAAGAGCGTGTTCCCGACGCTCACCGTCGAGGACAACCTGCGCATCGGCGGGTGGCTGGTGCGCGACGACCCCGAGCGCCTCGCCGCGGCACGCGCCGACGTGGTCGAGCTCTTTCCGATCCTGGGCGAGCGCCGATCGGAGCTGGCCGGGGACCTCAGCGGCGGCGAGCAGCAGATGCTCGGCCTCGCCCAGGCCTTCATGAACCGCCCCCGGGTCCTGCTGATCGACGAGCTGTCGCTCGGGCTCGCGCCCACCATCGTGGGCCAGCTCTTCGACGTGGTGAACCGCATCCACCAGACAGGCGTGACGATCGTCCTCGTCGAACAGTCGGTGAACCTTGCCCTCAACCTGGCCGAGCGGGCCGTCTTCATGGAGAAGGGCGAGGTCCGCTTCGAAGGCCCGACGGCTGAGCTCCTCGACCGGCCCGACATCCTCCGCTCGGTCTTCATCGCGGGCGCCTCGAAGCATTCTGGCGGTCGTGGACGGCGCAGAGCGATGTCCACGACCGCCAAAAGCGATGAGGCGGTGCTCGAGTGCCGGGGTGTCACGCGGCGGTTCGGGGGGATCCGAGCCGTCGACGAGGTCGACCTGGAGCTGCAGCGCGGGCGCATCCTCGGCCTCATCGGGCCCAACGGGGCGGGGAAGACGACGCTGCTCGACTGCGTGTCGGGCTTCCTGCCCGTCGACGCCGGCCACGTCATCCTCAACGGCGACGACATGACCGACTGGGCGCCGGCGCGCCGGGCGGGCGCGGGCCTGGGCCGGTCGTTCCAGGACGCCCGCCTGTACCCGTCGCTGACCGTCGAGGAGACCGTCGCCGTGGCCCTCGAGCGCCACCTCGAGTCGCGCGCCATGGTCGCCGCCGCCCTCCACCTGCCCGCCGCGTACGAGTCTGAGCTGGCGGCGGCCGAGCGCGTGGACGAGCTCATCGAGCTCATGGGCCTCGGCGCCTTCCGCGAGAAGCTGATCACCGAGCTGTCGACCGGCAGCCGGCGCATCGTCGACCTGGCGTGCACCCTGGCCCAGGACCCGAACGTGCTCCTGCTCGACGAGCCGTCCTCGGGCATCGCCCAGAAGGAGACAGAGGCCCTGGGTCCGTTGCTCCTGCGCGTGCGCGAGCACACCGGCTGTTCCATGCTGGTGATCGAGCACGACATGGCCCTCCTCACCTCGATCTGCGACGACATGGTCGCCCTGGAGCTCGGCGCCGTGATTGCCCGGGGCACGCCCAAGGACGTGCTCGCCCACCCGCGGGTCATCGAGTCCTACCTCGGCACCGAGGAGAAGGTCATTCGCCGGTCGGGACGGCGGGCGCGCGTCGGGAGCCGACGGTGAGGCACACCGTCCGCATCGCTGTCGTCGTGGCGATGGTCGTGGCCGCGGGCGTCGTCGTGTCGTCCCGCGTGCCCGCCCGCGCCCTACAGGGTGTGCAGACGGGGTACTGGTGGCAGGGCCAGCCCGACGGGGCACCGCTCCCGCCGCCGCCGACCGTCCCCGCCAACGGCCTGTGGATCTCGGGCAGCGACGCCAACCCGGTGGCGATCTCCGCCGTGCGCTTCCGGCTGGCCAGCACCGAGACGGCGCCCGTGCTCACGGCCAAGGTCAACACCGAGTTCCCGCCCGCCCAGGCTTCGTCACAGCTCAACGCCGGCGAGATCGTCGTCGTCGCCTGCCCGACGACGAGGCCTTGGGCGCCCGCCCAGGCCGGGGCGTGGAGCGCCCGGCCAGCGTTCGACTGCACCAACGCCGTGCACGGCGCGCCGAGCAGCGACGGCACCACGATCACGTTCGACCTCGGCCCCTTGGCTGCCAATGGAACGGTCGATGTCGCCCTCGTGCCCGGCACGGGTGCGGCCACTCTGCCCAACGTGCCCGTGCCCTTCCCCGTCCCGGGCGTGCCCGCCACGCCGCAGCCCAGCGGGTTCGACGTCACGCTCCAGCCGATCACCCCCGACCAGGTGCGCGTCAGCCCGGCCGAGGGCGAAACGGCCGCCGACACCGGCGGGTCGACCCCGCCGGTCGACACCACCGCGCCACTCCCCGACCTCACCACGACGCAGGCACTCGGGTCGATGTCGAGCGCGCCACCTGAGTTCAACTTCGCGGCCAACGCCGTGGTGCCGTCGACGGGCACGGCGGCCAGCTCCACGCCGAGCGTCAATCCGGGCAGCCTGGCCCCGCAGACGGCGAACATCGGTGAGTCGACCATCAAGGACAACAAGGCGTACCGGTGGCTGGCAGGCATCCTGCTGGCCGTCCTGC
>CADDZP010000327.1 GCA_902812475.1 Actinomycetota bacterium
GCGGCGGCGGGGCCTGAGCATGCGCTCGAAGAGCCCGAAGGGCGGGTCGACGGCGGGCAGGTCCCGAACGAGCGTGCGCGCCTGACCGATGACGTCGAGCTCGCGACGGCACCGGGTGCACGCGCCCAGGTGGGCACGCGCACCGGCCTCCTCGGTCGGGGTCAGCTCGCCGTCGAGCAGGGCGCTGAGAAGCTCGCCCAGGTGGGCGTCGGGGGAGCCGATGCTCGTCATCGGCTTGTCAGGGCCCGGCGCAGCATGGCCCTGCCTCGGTGGATGCGGCTGCGTACGGTGCCGACGGGCACGCCGAGCGACTCGCTGATCTGTTGGTATGGCAGCCCGGCCACGTCGCACAGGACGACCGCGGCGCGGAAGTCCTCGGGGAGGCGTAGCAGCGCTCGCTGCACGTCGTCGGGCAGGACCTCCGATGCCAGCACCTCGTCGGCCGACGCCGTCGGTGGCAGTACCCAGTCGGGCTCCTCGGGGAGCAGCTCCTCGGGGCGGCGTCGGCGTCGGCGGACGTGGTCCAGGAAGGCATTGGTGGCGATACGGCTCAGCCAGCCTTCCATCGAACCGGGCTGGTAGCTCTCCAGCCCCCGGCGTACCCGCAACAGCACCTCCTGTACGAGGTCCTCGGCATCCTCTCGGTTTCCCGTGAGGCGGTACGCCACCGTGTAGAGGAAGCGCCCGTAGTTGCGGGCGACCTCCTCCCAGGTGGGTGCCCCCTCACCCGCCATAAGTAACGACGGCCGAGGGGGGCCGGTTCCGGCTACCTATCCCTGAGCGGGCGGAGGGACGTCCTTGCCGGCGTTGCGCTCTCGTGCCAGCAGGGCGTCCAGCTCGGCCCGGCTCATCGTGACCTGCTCGGTCGGGTCCGTCGCGGGCGGGGCAGAAGGTGCAGCCGGCGGCGTTTGCACGGCCTTGGCCTGCTCTTCGTCGTCCTTGTCCTTGAGCCCCTTCTGGAACTCCTTCGATGCCTCGCCGAGGGACCGCGCCAGCTTGGGCAGCCGCGTCGCACCGAACAGCAGGAACACGATGACCAGGATGATGATCAGCTCTGTCGGTCCGAGGTTCATCGCCTTACCAGGCTACAGGCCTTGGCAACCAGATCGACGGCGTCGTCGTCGGCGATCGAAAACGGCAGCGGGCCCGCGGAGACAACCATCGTGTCGACGCCGAGGGACTGCCACTGGCACAGCTGCTCTGTGACCTGCTCGACCGTCCCCACGAGGCGGCCTCGGCGCCACTCGTCGAGGGTCGTGCCGGCAAGTACGCCGGGAAGCGTGCGGTCGACCATGCGCTCGAAGCGCCGTTCGAGGTCGCGTTCGTCCTCACCGACAAGGGCGTAGAGCCCGACCGAGCGGGTCACGGTCGCCGGGTCCCGGCCGACGCGCTCACACGCCTCGTCGAGCACGGCGCTGCGTTCGCGGTAGTTCTCCTGCGTCCATGCCCACACCGTGTTCCACCCGTCGGCCTTGCGGGCGCAGAGGTCGAGCAGGCGGTCGCCCTTGCCGCCGAGCCAGATCGGCGGGCGGGGCTGCTGCACCGGCGTCGGCAGACAGCGGGCGCTCTGCGTACGGGCGAAGTCGCCCTCATAGGTGAAGGGTCCGCCCCCGAACATCCCCTCCAGCACGTCGATCGTCTCTTCGAGGCGACGAAGCCTCGCCGCCGCCTGCTCGAGGCCCACGCCGGCGGCGTCGAGCTCTGGCTGGTAGTTCCCGGCGCCGAGCCCCACGATCGTCCGGCCACCGGCCACGACGTCGAGTGTCGACAGCGCCTTGGCCAGCACCGAGGGTGGACGGAGCGGAGAGCTGAGGACCAGCGTGCCCAGGCGGACGCCGCTCGTCAGACGGGCGAGGGCGGCGAGCCCACTGACGGGGTCGTAGGCGTCGAAGGGTTCGTCGGGGCCGCCGTACTTGGACACGTCCCAGAAGAGATGATCGGCCAGCCACACCGACCCGAACCCCAGGCGCTCGGCACGCTCGGCCCACGCGCAGACGGTCTGCCATCGGAGCGGCCGTTCGCCGGGCACGGAGAAGTCGAACTGCGGCAGGGCCAGGCCGACGTCCATCCGGTGTGCGACCTTAGGAGGAGTACGACCTGGAGAGCGCAAGTGCTCGAGTGCGTCATCAATGTGAGCGAGGGCCGGGACGAGGCCGTGTTGGGCGCACTGCGCGACGCGGCCGGCACCGCCGTCCTCGACGTCCACGCCGACGCCAGACACAACCGGTCGGTGTTCACGCTCGCCGGGCCGGACATGGAGCGGGCGGCCCGGGCGTTGGCGGCGACGGCAGTGACACACGTCGACATCGGCGCCCATGGCGGCGCCCATCCCCGCCTCGGTGCCGTCGACGTGGTGCCGTTCGTTCCTCTGGAGCGGTCGACCATGGACGACGCTGTCGTCGCCCGCGGCCGCTTCGCCGGCTGGGCTTCCGAGGAGCTCGGCGTGCCCTGCTTTCTCTATGGGGCGGAGCGTTCTCTCCCTGACGTCCGGCGCTCTGCGTTCCGTTCGTTGGCGCCCGATGTCGGTCCGCCGTACCCGCACCCGACGGCGGGGGCCATCTGCGTGGGCGCCCGGCCGGTGCTGATCGCCTACAACGTGTGGCTCGTGCCGGGAACCGACGTCTCCATCGCCGGCGATATCGCCACCGCCATCCGAGGCCCGGCGGTACGAGCGCTGGGGCTGGACCTGGGAGGGCTCGCCCAGGTGTCGATGAACCTCGTCGACTGGCGCACCGTCGGCCCGGCCGACGCCTATGACGCCGTGGTGTCGTTGGCCGAGGCGAAAGGGACCCGGGTCTCGACGGCAGAGCTCGTGGGCCTACTGCCCGAGGCCGCCCTCGAGAGCATCCCCGAGGGCCGCTGGGACGAGCTCGGTGTGAGCCCCTCCCAGACGATCGAGACTCGCCTGCGCCGGACTTGCTAAGCCGACGCGATCTCGCCGCGGCGGCGCGCGAGCGCCCGGGCCCGGCGGATGCGGCGGCGCTCACGCTCGCTCATGCCGCCCCAGATGCCGAACTTCTCGCCGTTCTGGAGGGCGTATTCGAGGCACTCCAGCCGGACGACGCATCCTCGGCACACCTCCTTGGCTTCCCGGGTGGACGCGCCCCGTTCCGGAAAGAACAGGTCGGGGTCGACGCCAAGGCAGTTCGCCTGGTCCTGCCAGGTGCGATCGAAGACGTCGATCTTCTGGGCCACTCGCTCCATCGGTCGGGCTCCCCTCGTGTCGGCTGCTGCCACCGATGTAATTACAAGAATGTAACCACGGGATGAACGAGCGGCGCAAGAAGAATCTGTGAAGTAACACGAAAATCCTCGGAAGGGCGACGACGGTCATGGACATAGAGGCGGTTCGGGGCGACATCACGGCCCAGGAGGTCGATGCTGTCGTCAACGCCGCCAACCAGGCGCTGTCGGGCGGCGGCGGGGTCGACGGCGCCATCCACCGGGCCGCGGGGCGGAGCGAGCTCCAGGAGGCGTGTCAAGCCCTGGGCGGGTGTGCGACCGGAGACGCCAAGGCGACGCCTGGCTTCCGACTCCCCGCCCGCTGGATCATCCACGCCGTCGGGCCCCGCTGGCGCGGCGGCGACAAGGGGGAGCCGGAGCAGTTGGCCAGCTGCTACCGGCGCGCGCTGGAGGTGGCCGACGAGCTGGGCGCCACCTCGGTGGCCTTCCCCGCGATCTCCACGGGCATCTACGGCTACCCGCCAGAAGAGGCGGCGCGCATCGCCGTCGAGACGGTCAGGTCAGCGAAGACGAACGTCGAACTCGTCCGGCTCGTGGCGTTCGACGAGGCCACCCACCGCCTCTACCAGGAGCTTCTCTAGAAGTTCGGCGGGGTGGCACACTCCCCGCTTCTCCGCCCGCTCACGGTGTTCGGACGGCCGCCGTTGGTCGCGGCGGGCGTGTCGCCGTTGCAACTCAGGGAGCCGGCGATCGTGTTGTTCTCGATCTCGACACCCGTGTCCTCCGGGAACGGACCCGTGCCCGAGTTGTTGGCGACCGTCACCGACCCGATGTGTGGGTTGTCGGCGATCTCCACCGCGCCCGTGCTGTTATAGACGCTCACCGCCCCGCCGATGGAGTTGCCGGCGCAGTCGTCGTCG
>CADDZP010000328.1 GCA_902812475.1 Actinomycetota bacterium
GGTCCAGGGCCATGCCTCTCCCTCCCTCGCTTTCCCCCGACCAGCGTCAGGCAGCACTGGAGAAGGCCGCCGCTGCCCGTCGTCGCCGAGCTGAACTGCGGGAGAAGTTGAAGATGGGTTCGACCAGCCTCAAGGAGCTGTTCGACGAGGCCAACCGCGATGAGGTCGTCGGCAAGATGAAGGTCGTCACGTTGCTCGAGTCGCTCCCCGGCGTCGGCAAGGTCCGCGCCCGCCGCCTCATGGAGGAGATCGGCATCAGCGAGAGCAGGCGCGTGCGCGGCCTCGGGGGCCAGCAGCGCGAGGCTCTGCTCAAGACCTTCGCCCAATCCTGAAGCCGCGCATCTTCGTGGTCTTCGGCCCCGGCGGGGCCGGCAAGGGCACGCTCGAAAAACGTCTGCTCGAACGTGTTCCCGACCTGTGGCTGAGCCGGTCGTGGACGACGCGTCCGCAGCGCCCAGGCGAGCCCGCCGACGCCTACACGTTCGTCGACCGCGAGACGTTCGAGCGACGGGCGCGCCAAGGTGGGTTTGTCGAGTGGGTGGAGGTGCTGCCGGGTCAGCTCTCGGGCACGCCCACGCCCGAACCGCCTCCTGGCCACGACATCCTCATCGAGGTCGACGTGCGAGGCGCCGAGCTGCTGCGCCAGCGCTATCCCGACGCCGTCATCATCATGATCCTGCCCCCGACGCAGGGCGATCTCGAAGCCAGGATGCGCCAGCGGGGCGACACGCCCGAGCAGATCGCTACTCGGCTCGAGCTTGCCCGGACGGAGGCGGCACAGGGGCGCAGGGTCGCCGATCACGTCGTCGTGAACGACGACCTGGAACGAGCGGTCGAAGAGCTCGCTGGTATCGTGAAGGCTCACCGTTCTCAGGAGTCTTGATGGCCCAACCCGCAGCCCAGCGCGTCACGATGATGTATCCCCCGATCGAGGAGCTCCTCGAGAAGGTGGATTCGAAGTTCACGCTGGTCAGCGTGGCGGCCAAGCGGGGCCGGCAGATCAACTCGTACTTCAGCCAGCTCGGTGAGGGCCTGGGCGCCATCGTCCCTCCGCAGGTTGCCTCGGTTTCGCGCAAGCCGCTGTCGATCGCCCTCGAGGAGATCGCCGCGAACAAGATCACCTTCCAGCGGCCCGAAGACGTCGAAGAGGCGATCAAGTAGGTCACACATGGGCGGCCTGCAGGGACGCCGCGTCGTCCTGGGCGTGAGCGGGGGCATCGCCGCCTACAAGGCGGTGGAGGTGTGCCGGCGACTCATGGACGCGGGGGCCTACGTCATGCCGGTGATGACGCGCGGCGCCACGCACATGGTCGGCCCAACCACGTTCTCGGCGCTGGCATCGGAGCCCGTGCGGATGTCGTTGTGGGACGCACCCGAGCCCATTCCCCATACGCGCCTCGGCCAGACTGCCGACCTGGTGCTCGTGGCGCCGGCGACGGCGCGCGTCATCGGCTGCTATGCGAACGGGATCTCCAACGACCTCTTGACCGCCACGCTGCTGGCCACGCGGGCACCCGTCGTCCTTGTCCCGGCCATGCACACCGAGATGTGGGAGCAGCCGGCCGTGCAGCTGAACCTCGACCTCCTGCGCAGCCGAGGAGTGACGATCGTGCCTCCGGGAGTGGGAAGGCTGGCCGGTGGCGACGTGGGCGCGGGCCGGATGGCGGAGCCGGCCGACATCGTGGCCGTCGCCTCTGAGATCCTCGCCCCCCAGGACCTTGCCGGTCTTACTGTCCTGGTGACCGCCGGAGGGACCCGGGAACCCATTGACCCGGTGCGGTTCGTCGGCAACCGCTCGTCGGGCAAGCAGGGCCACGCCCTGGCCGCCGAGGCCGCCGCTCGCGGCGCAGACGTGGTCCTCGTCACGACTACGAACCAACCGGTTCCCCCCGGGACCGACGTGGTGTGCGTCGAGACGGCGGCCGAGATGGAGGACGCCGTGCTGGACCGGGCGGCCGGCGCCGACGTCGTCCTCATGGCCGCGGCCGTCGCCGATTTCCGTCCCAAGGCACCCGCACCGGACAAGATCAAGAAGAACGAGGGCATCCCCGAGATCGTCCTCGAGCCGACCACCGACATCCTGGCCGAGCTGGGTCGACGCCGGCGCCCCGGGCAAACCCTCGTAGGATTCGCGGCGGAGACGGGCGACGTGCGGGCATATGCGTCGTCCAAGCTGCGGGCCAAGGGTCTCGACCTGGTCGTGGCGAATGATGTATCGGCGCCCGATGTGGGTTTCGAGCACGACACCAACCGGGTGCTCGTCCTCGGCCCCGACGGCTTCGAGATCGAAGGATCGTTGATGGACAAGCGAGCGGTAGCGAGACTCGTGCTCGACGCCGTGATCGACCGGCGCACGTCGGGGGAAGGGAAGCAGAAGAAGTGAGTGAGCGAAGCGAACGAACCGATGTGACAGCACGCCCTGCGAAGCGGGCGGCCGCCGAAGGCGGCGCCCAATGAGCGGCTGGACGTTCAGCTCGGAGTCCGTGACCGAGGGCCATCCCGACAAGATGGCCGACCAGATCTCCGACGCCGTTCTCGACGCCATCATGGCCGAGGACCCCATGGGCCGGGTGGCGTGCGAGACGCTCTTGACGACCGGGCTCGTCGTCGTCGCCGGTGAGATCTCGACCAAGGCCTACGTCGACATCCCGCGCCTCGTCCGTGAGACGGTGTGCGGCATCGGCTACGACCGCGAGTCGTACGGGTTCGACGGCAACACGTGCGGCGTCGTCACCGCCATCGACGAGCAGTCGCCCGACATCGCGCAGGGCGTCAACACCGCCTTCGAGGTGCGGGCAGGCACGAGCGGCGAGGACATCCTCAACGCCCAGGGCGCGGGCGACCAGGGGATGATGTTCGGCTACGCCGTCGACGAGACCGACGACCTCATGCCGCTGCCGATCTGGCTGGCCCACCGCCTCGCCCACCGTCTGGCCGAGGTGCGCAGGGCCAACGTGCTGCCCTACCTGCGACCCGACGGCAAGACCCAGGTGACGTTCGAGTACGAGGACGGCGAGCCCGTCCGCCTCACGACCGTGCTGATCTCGACCCAGCACCAGCCCGGCCTCGACATCGACACGCTGCTCAAGCCCGACCTCCAGGAGCACGTCATCCACCCGCTGCTCCCGCCCCAGTTCGCCGACGACAGCTACGACCTGCTCGTGAACCCCACTGGCTCCTTCGAGCTTGGCGGTCCCCACGCTGACACCGGTCTCACCGGCCGCAAGATCATCGTCGACACCTACGGCGGCGCCGCCCGTCACGGCGGCGGCGCCTTCTCGGGCAAGGACCCGAGCAAGGTCGACCGCTCCGCCGCCTACGCGGCCCGCTGGGTGGCCAAGCACGTCGTCGCGTCCGGCGCGGCGCGCCGGTGCGAGATCCAGGTGGCCTATGCCATCGGTGTCGCCCGTCCGGTGTCGGTGATGGTCGAGACGTTCGGCACCGAGACCGTCGACCCGGCGAAGATCGGCTCCGCCGTGCAGGACGTCTTCGACCTGCGCCCGGCTGCCATCATCCGCGACCTCGACCTGCGCAAGCCGATCTACAAGCGCACGGCGGCCTACGGTCACTTCGGGCGCTCCGAGAAGGAGTTCTCCTGGGAGCGCACCACCAAGCTCGACGACATCAAGCGAGCCCTCGGCCTCTGAACTCCGGCTTCTTGGCGCAGAAATGTGCGCCTGGCGCACATTTCTGCGCCAAGAAGCGGAACGGCGTGCGGCGGTGATCGCCAAGGTCCTGCCCGACGTGCGGGCCATCGACCGCGTGTTCGACTACGTCGTTCCGCCCGGGATGGAGGCGCAGGTCGCGCTGGGGACGATGGTGCGAGTCATGTTGCACGGCCGGCGGGTCGGCGGCTGGGTCGTGGGCCTGGCCGACGAGCCGGCGACCGACCGGAAGCTGCAGCCGATCGCCAAGGTGCGGGGGATCGGCCCGCCATCCGCGCTGGTGGAGCTGTCCGCGTGGGCGGCGTGGCGCTGGGCCGGCCCGCGGGCGACGTTTCTCGGCACCGCCTCGCCTGCGACCGCCGTGCGGGGCCTCCCCGCACCACCGCGGCCCAACACGCCTCGCGTTGCCGCACCGGTGGCCGATGATCTGGCGACAGA
>CADDZP010000329.1 GCA_902812475.1 Actinomycetota bacterium
CCCCCAACCTCTCCGATCTTGCGCTCACGCTCCGTTTGTGCCCGTTTTCCGGGCCCATTTTCAAGATCGGAGAGGTTTTCCGAGCGTCAGACCTTGGTGTCGCGGCCTCGCCAGTGGGCGTCGCGCAGGAGGCGCTTGCGGACCTTGCCGGCCGAATCCCGGGGCAGCTCGTCGACCAGCTCCCAGTCCCGGGGGACCTTGTAGTCGGCCAGGCGCTCGCCCACGAACTCGCGGAGATCGTCGACACCGACATCCCGACGGTCGCGAACCTCGACCATCGCCTTGAGGCGCTCGCCTGAGCGCTCGTCGGGCACGCCGAAGACGGCGCAGTCGACGACGGCGGGGTGCGCGTACAGCACCTCCTCGACCTCCCGCGGAGAGATGTTGACTCCGCCCCACAACACCATGTCCGACGCCCGGTCCGTGATGAAGAGGTAGCCGTCCTCGTCGAGGTAGCCGATCTCGCCAATGGTGAAGGCGTCGTCCCGCCAGGCCGCCGCCGTCTTGTCTGGGTCGTTGCGGTACTCGAAGCGGCCGACCATAGGCGTGATGTAGATGAGACCGGGCTCCCCCGGTGGGAGGCGGTTGCCGTCCTCGTCGAGCACGCGCACCTCGACGCCGGGCCAAGGCTTGCCCACGCTCCCCGGCTTCTGCAGCCACTCGTCGGGCCCGATCTTGGTGGCGCCCCCTTCGGACCCGCCGTACAGCTCGTGGATCTGGCAGCCGAGCGGGCCCAGCCACTCGATCATGCGTCGCTTGATCGGGACAGGGCACGGGGCGGCGCCGTGCACGATGATGCGCAGGCTCGACAGGTCGTACCGCGAGCGCTCCTCTTCAGGCACCTCGAGCAGCCGGATGAAGTGGGCCGGCACCATGAACGCCCGAGTCACGCCGTGGCGCTGCACGAGGCGCAGCCACTCGCGGGCGTCCCACGCCGGCATGATCACGGTGGTGGCTCCGATGAAGAGCGCCGTGTGAACCCACCCGCTGGGACCGGCGTGGTATGCGGGGCCGCACAGCAGGTGCACGTCATCGGCCGTCCATCCCCACAGGGCGACCTGGCCCTGCATACCCATGCGGATGCGTTCGCCCGTGAAGTTGCCGTGGACGACGCCCTTGGGCTGCGCCGTGGTGCCCGACGTGTAGAACACCAGCGCCGGGCCCGCGCCCCAGTCGCGGTGCGGAGCACCTTCGGCGGCGGCGAGCGCCTCCTCGTACTCGTCGCCTGTGACGAGCGTCGGCACGCCTGCGACCGGCTCGCGCGCCACCGCCACCGACGCGTCGGCGTCGCCGATGATGTAGGCGACCTCCTCGCACTTCAGGTGCCAGTTGATGGGCAGGAACGGGGCCTGCAACTTGGCCGCGGCCATCGACACCTCGAAGAACTCGATGGCGTTGGGAAGAACGGCGGCGACCGTCGATCCCGCCGAAGCGCCGAGCTTCTCCAGCGCCGCCGCCAAGCGGTCGGACCGCTCATCCAACTCGGCGAACGACTCGCCTCGCTCGCCGAGGATCAGCGCCGGCTTGTCTGGCTGCGACACGGCCGGAGAGTACCCTGACACGAGCGTCAGGATTGTCAGTGATTCAGGGGGCGAGCATGCAGCTGGAAGACCTCATCCTGGTGAGCGTCGACGACCACGTCGTCGAGCCGCCGGACATGTTCGACAACCACTTGCCCGACAAGTGGAAGGAGCTCGCCCCGAGGAGCGTGAAGCGCGCCGACGGCACCGACGTCTGGGTCTACGAGGGCAGCGAGATCCCGAACATCGGCCTGAACGCCGTCGCCGGCCGCCCGCCCGAGGAGTACAACGTCGACCCCACCCGCTACGAAGAGATCAGGGCCGGCTGCTACGACATCCATGAGCGGGTCAAGGACATGAACCGCAACGGCGTCCTCGGTTCCATGTGCTTCCCTTCGTTCGTCCAGTTCTGCGGCCAGCTGTTCTCGCGCTCGCAGGACCTCGACGTCGGTCTGCAGATGCTGCGTGCCTACAACGACTGGCACATCGACGAATGGTGCGGCAGCTACCCGGGCCGCTTCATCCCCCTGTCCATCCCCCCGATGTGGGACCCGCAGCTGATGGCCGACGAGGTGCACCGCGTCG
Organism: Actinomycetota bacterium; assembly: GCA_902812475.1. Taxonomy (GTDB): domain Bacteria; phylum Actinomycetota; class Acidimicrobiia; order Acidimicrobiales; family AC-14; genus CADDZP01. Next base: position 2,106 of record CADDZP010000329.1, read on the forward strand.
CCAAGAAGGGCTGCCACGCGGTGACGTTCTCGGAGGACCCGGGCGCGCTGGGCTGGCCCAACATCTTCCAGGGGCACTGGGACCCGTTCTTCGCCGCCTGCCAGGACGAGGGCACGGTCATCTGCCTGCACATCGGGTCGTCGTCCACGATGCTCGGCCTGAAGGACGGGGCGCCGTTCGACGTGCTCATCACGATGACGCCGCTCAACTCGATGTCGGCCGCAACCGATCTGCTCTGGTCGAACGTCCTCCGCAGGTTCCCCGACTTGAAGTTCGCCCTCTCCGAAGGCGGCATCGGGTGGCTCCCCTACTGGCTCGAACGCATCGACTACGTGTACCAGCAGCACCGCTTCTGGACCCACCAGGAGTTCGGCGACCAACTGCCCAGCCAGGTCGCTCGTGACCACTTCACCTTCTGCTTCATCAGCGACCGGGCGGGCGTCGAGGCGCGCCACGCCATCGGCATCGACAACATCACGTGGGAGTGCGACTACCCGCACTCCGACTCGAGCTGGCCCCACTCCCCCGAGTCGGTGATCAAGCAGCTCGACGGCGTGCCCGACGCCGAGATCAACAAGATGACCTACGAGAACGCCATCCGGACCTTCAACTACGACCCGTTCTCCCATATCCCCAAGGACGAGGCCACCGTCGGCGCCCTCCGCTCCCTCCAAGGCGCGTGAAAGAGCACCAGTACTCCGTCGAGTTCCCGCACTCGGCGGCCCGGCTGTGGGCGCTGTTCCAGGACTACGACCGTTGGAGCGAGTACGCCCCGATGGTGGTCGAAGTGCAAGTGCTGTGGCCCGGCGACGAGCATCACAACGGGCGCTTGCGCCGGGTCATCTACAAGATGCCGTTCGGCCGCCGCGGATCGGCCCTGGAGCTGGTGACTGAAGTCCAGCCCGAGCGGGGCTACACGTACACGATGATCAGCAAGGACCCCGCCAACGACCAGACCGGCAACGTCCGCCTCGAGCCGTTGGGCCCGAACCGGACGCGTATGCATTTCGAGGAGCACTACAACATCGCCAAGGCGCCCTTCAGGTGGTTCGAGGGGCCGATCTACAGGTTCATCAACAAGCAGAACGAGCTGTCGATGCGCCGGGCGTCAGAGTGGTTGTCGGCGCATCCGGAGTACCGCGCTGACCTCGTCGACGGCGGGGCGGCCGCAGCTACCGGCTGACCATCCAGGCGATGTGGAAGCCGGCCGCCATCACGTACACCCCGACGCAGAACCACACCGCCGGCAGGTGCCAACGCCAGCGCCCGGAGTCGACGAGCGCGTAGGCCGCCACCGGGAAGGCCAGGAACACCACCAGCAGCGACCAGCCCTTCGCCGCCGTGGCCTGGGCCACCGCCAGGTCGACGACCGAGACGGCGACGACGACGAGGGCCGGGATCAGGCGCCCGAGTGGCGGCAGCCCGGACCAGTCCGTGCGGCGCCGGCCGCCGATGGGAGCCTGGGCGGCGCCCGCCGCGTCGGGTGTCCTGGGCCGGAATCGAACCGGCGACCTGCCGCTTAGGAGGCGGCTGCTCTATCCATCTGAGCTACGGGGACGTGTCCACGTCCATTGTACCGGCTGGTGGATGACCCGGTGAACACCGGCCGGCAGCACGCTGGAGCATCGGGCGATATCAGCAGAAGACCCCGGCACGTGGCCGGGGTCTCTTCATTCATCGGACGTCGGACGGTGGAGATAGGGGGATTCGAACCCCCGACCTCTGCGATGCGAACGCAGCGCTCTCCCAATTGAGCTATATCCCCAGATTGCCGGCCGATGGCCGTACCCTTATTCTAGGGGCGATGCTAAAGCCGCGTCAATCGTGTGGCGTTTCTCCGCAGTTGCGCTCGGAGCTGCTCTGTGGGACGGGCCACCATCTGGTCTGTCCCGTTCATTGCGCGACGGATCTGGTCGAGCACGGCCATGACGGGAGGGGCGCTCGAATTCGCGGCTGAGATCTTCGG
>CADDZP010000330.1 GCA_902812475.1 Actinomycetota bacterium
CGAGCCCTTCACCGGTCTGCGCGTCGACAGCGTCGACCGGGCCGCCCTCGAGGTCGGCCGCTGGGCCGTCCCCGCCGCCAGCCGGCCCGATGCCCTGGCCCGGGAGCTCGCCCTCCTCGGCAGGCCCGTGCCCGGCCTCGAGATCCGGATCGTCGACCCGTCGACCGGCCGCCCGCTCGACGACCGTTTCGCCGGCGAACTGGAGATCCGGGGCACGTCGGTGACGCCCGGGTACTACATGCACCCCGAGGCCACCGCCGCCGCCTTCCACGACGACTGGCTGCGCACCGGCGATCTCGGTTACGTGGTCGACGGCGAGCTCGTCCTGTGCGGCCGCATCAAGGACGTGATCATCGTCGGCGGTCGCAACGTCTTCCCGGAGGACGTGGAGCGGGCCGTCGCCGAGGTCGACGGCGTGCGCGCCGGCAATGTGATCGCCTTCGGCGTCGAGGGACGCCGCGGCCGGGAGAACGTCGTGGTTGTCGCCGAGACCAAGGCCGACGATCCCTCGCCCGTCCGCGACGCCGTCGCCAAGCGGGTCAAGGAGTCGGTCGGCCTGCCGGCTGCCGATGTCGTGCTCGTCCAGCCGGGGACACTGCCGAAGACGTCGTCGGGCAAGCTCCAGCGCTCACTAGCGAGGACCCGCTACCTCGCCGAGGAACTCCAGCCCGCCTGAGGGACCGCCCTCCCTTGCCTTCTGGGCGCAGAATTGTGCGGAAGACGCACAATTCTGCGCCAAGAACGGTCAAGGGGCGGTCGAGGGCAGCCACGATGGGCGGAGGCCCTCGTGGGCGGCGATGTCGTCCTCGTGGCGCATGGTCAGGCCGATGTCGTCGAGGCCTTCCAGCAGGCGCCACCGGGTGAAGTCGTCGAGCTCGAAGGGGGCGTCGACGTCGATCTGCGGCACCCGCAGACGACGGTCCTGCACGTCGACGACGAAGTGCAGCGACGGGTTGTCGACCAGGGCGTCGAGCAGCTGGCGACCGACGGCCTCGTCGACCTGCACCGGGACCAGGCCCACCTTGGTGCAGTTGGTGCGGAAGATGTCGGCGAAGCGCGACGACACGACGGCTCGGAAGCCGTAGTCCTGCAGAGCCCACACGGCGTGCTCGCGCGACGAGCCGGTGCCGAAGTTGGCCCCGGCCACGAGGATCGTCGCGCCCTGGTACTCGGGCTTGTTGAGCACGAAGCCGGGATCGTCGCGCCACTCCGAGAACAGCCCTCGCCCGAAGCCGGTGCGCTCCACGCGCTTGAGCCAGTCGCTGGGGATGATCTGGTCGGTGTCGACGTCGGAACGGTCCAACGGCACAGCGCGACCTTCGATGACGTGGACGGCTTCCATGCTCACAGCTCCTCGGGACTGGCGAAGTGGCCGGCGACGGCAGTGGCGGCGGCCACGGCGGGGGAGACCAGATGCGTGCGTCCGCCGCGGCCCTGGCGCCCCTCGAAGTTCCGGTTCGACGTCGACGCGCAGCGCTCGCCCGGCGACAGCTTGTCGGGGTTCATGGCCAGGCACATCGAGCAGCCCGCCTCGCGCCACTCGAAGCCGGCAGCGGTGAACACGCGGTCGAGGCCCTCTTCTTCGGCCTGGGCCTTGACCTTCATCGACCCGGGCACGACCATCGCCCGCATTCCGTCCTTGACCCGGCGGCCGTCGACGACGGCGGCCGCTGCCCGCAGGTCCTCGATGCGCGAGTTGGTGCACGACCCGATGAACACGGTGTCGACGGCGATGTCGCGGACGGCGGTGCCCGCCTGCAGGTTCATGTAGGCGAGCGCCCGCTGGTCTGCCTCGGTGGCCGGATCGGGCACAGTCCCGTCGATCGTGACGACCTGGCTCGGGTTCGTCCCCCACGAGACGTGCGGTCGCAGCGAGGCGGCGTCGATGGTGACCTCCTTGTCGAACGTCGCCCCCTCGTCGGTCGGCAGCGAACGCCAGTGCCCCAGCGCTGCCTCCCAGTCCTTGCCCTTCGGCGCGAACGGCCGTCCTTCCACGTAGGCGAACGTGGCGTCGTCGGGAGCGACCATGCCAGCGCGGGCGCCCGCCTCGATCGACATGTTGCACACGGTCATCCGCCCCTCCATCGACAGCGAGCGGATGGCGGAGCCCCGGTACTCGACGACGTGGCCGACGCCGCCGCCGGTTCCGATGCGGCCGATGATGGCGAGGATGATGTCCTTTGCGGTCACCCCTGCGGGGAGTTCGCCGTCGACCGTGACGGCCATGGCCTTGGGTCGCACGGCGGGCAGCGTCTGCGTGGCGAGCACGTGCTCCACCTCGCTCGTGCCGATGCCGAAGGCGAGGGCGCCGAACGCGCCGTGTGTCGACGTATGGCTGTCGCCGCAGACGATCGTCATGCCGGGCTGGGTGAGGCCCTGCTCGGGCCCGATCACGTGGACGATGCCCTGGCCCGGGTCACCCATGGCGTAGAGGCGGATCCCGAACTCCTCGCAGTTCTTGCGCAGGACCTCCATCTGCGTGGCCGAGACCGGGTCCTCCAGGGGCCGGTCGAGCCCGGTGGTCGGCACGTTGTGGTCCATGGTGGCGACGGTCAGGTCGGGCCGCCGCACCCGACGGCTGTTCATGCGCAGGCCGTCGAAGGCCTGCGGCGACGTCACCTCGTGAACCAGGTGCAGGTCGATGTACAGCACATCGGGCTCACCTTCTGCCCGATGGACGACGTGGCGCTCCCACACCTTCTGACTCAGGGTCTTCGGCTCTGCTGCCATACCTTGCTATCTCACAATCTGAGACGATAATCTCGTGTAATGGACAGTGTAAGCGGCATCGGCGTGCTGGACAAGGCCGTGGCCGTCCTGGACGCCCTGGAGCCAGGCCCCCTGACGCTCGCCGAGCTCGTCGACGCCACCGGCCTGGCTCGGGCGACCGCCCACCGGCTGGCCGCCGCCCTCGAGATGCACGGGTTCGTGGCCCGGACGGACGACGGCCGTTTCCGGGTTGGGCCCCGTCTCACTCAACCGGGCCTCCCGGCACTGGCTCGACCCGCCCTCGAGGCGCTGCGAGACGTCACCGGCGAGAGCGTCCAGCTCTACGTCCGCCGCGGCGACCAGCGCCTGTGCGTCGAGGCTCTCGAATCGCCCCACGGCCTGAGGACCATCGTGCCCGTCGGCGCCCTGCTACCGCTTGATGCCGGCTCGGCGGGCAAGGTCCTGCGTGGCGACGCCCCCACCCTCGAGCGGGGCTGGGCCGAGAGCGTCGAGGAGCGCCAGAGGGGCGTCGCGTCCGTGAGCGCCCCGGTGCACGACGACGGGCGCGTCGTCGCCGCCGTGTCGGTGTCGGGCCCGGTCGACCGCACCACGAGGGCGCCCGGCCGTCGCTATGGGAGAGCCGTCGTGGAGGCGGCCCGGACGGTGGAAGCGGCTATGGCAGGACGGTGATGGTCACCGTGGCCGTCCCGGCGCTGGCGTACGGGTTGTAACAGGAGTTCGGCCTGCTGTCGTGGGTGTAACTCACCTGGTAGGTGCCCGCCGTGGTCCACGAATGGCCGATGCCGGCGAAGTCCTCGTTGCCCGGCTGCGCCGCCGGTGGGTCCCACGGCCCGTAGCGCGGCGGACAGGGGTTCGAGCCCGGTTTGGGGTCACAGTGCGTCGTCTGGACCTGGGCGCCGTCGTCGTAGTCCCACTTGAAGGCGCACTCGACGAAGTTGGTGTTGTCGGGGTCGTAGATCGAGACGTGGAAGTCGACGTTCTCGCCGACCCTCACCGTCGTGTTGGACGGCGTCAGCGTGATCTGCTCGGGCTGGTCTTGCCCGGGGTCGCGGTCCCACCGGAACGGCCCGCACGACGGGTCGTAGCTGTTGCGACACGCCGGTGCGGCCGTGCCCGACGGCGAGGTGAAGCCGGCCTGGCCGCCGCCACTTGGTTGTGCCGGCGTCGCGCTGTGGCCGCGGGTGGTGGGTGTCGACGGCGTCTTCGGACTGGCCTGCGGCGGCCGCGTGATCGCGGTTGCCAGAACCTGGGCAGCGACGGTGGTCGGCGTCGGGGGCGGCCCGGCCGCCGGACGAGCTGGGCGGTCCGGCGGCACCGTGTTCGGAGGCAGCAATT
>CADDZP010000331.1 GCA_902812475.1 Actinomycetota bacterium
GCTGAGGTCATAGACGTAGCTTATACGTATGTTACGTACGTCCGAGGGCGCCAAGGAGCGCCCTCTCCCCGAGCGCGCTGAACGTCGTGACGCCTCCGACGAGGAACGCGTGGCCGCGGTCGACGTCCGCAGGCTGACCAAGACCTACGGGCGAGGTGCACGAACGCTCACCGCTGTGAAACCCATGACGATGACGATCCCGCCTGGCCACGTGCTCGGGCTGCTCGGCCCCAACGGCGCCGGCAAGACGACCACCATCAAGATGATCGCCGGGCTCATCGCTCCCAGCTCCGGCACGGTCAGGGTAAAGGGCTTCGACGTGGCTCGGCAGCGAAGCCTGGCCGTCCGCCAGATCGGCGCAGTCCTCGAGGGCTCGCGCAATGTGTACTGGCCCCTGTCGGCGTGGCAGAACCTGCTGTACTTCGGTCGGCTCAAGGGGCTGCGCGGGCCCGAGATCAAGCCCCGAGCCCGGCAGCTGCTCACCGAGCTCGGCCTGTGGGAGCGACGCCACGAGCGGGTGGGTTCGTTCTCCCGCGGGATGCAGCAGAAGGTCGCGGTGGCAGCCGCGCTGATCGCCGATCCGCCGGTGGTCCTGCTCGACGAACCCACACTGGGCCTCGACGTCGAGGCGGCCCGCACCGTCAAGGGCTGGGTCGCCCGACTGGCCAGGCACGAGGGCAAGGCCATCGTGCTCACCACCCACCAGCTCGAGGTCGCCCAAGAGCTCGCCGACCGGATCGCCGTGATCCGCGAGGGCGACATCATCGCCGACCTTCCAACGGCCGAGCTGTTGTCCCGATATGCCGAAGACCGCTTCCAGGTCCTCACTGCCGGGCCGCCCGACGGGCTGACGCCCGTCGTCCCCGACGGCGCCCGCGTGGAGGCGGCGGGCGACGCGACCCTGGTCACGCTGGCAGACGCCGACAGTGCCGCGCTGTATGCCTTCCTCGGCCGACTCGAGGGCCTCGGCGCGCACCTCCTGTCGGTACGTCAGGTTCAGCCCGCTCTCGAGGAGGTCTTCATCCGCCTGCTCCACGACGGGTCCGCGAAGCTGGAGTCGGCAGGCTCATGACGGCGCCGGCGTGGCTCGCGGCGGAGGTCGTGCACCCGTCCTCGATGTGGCGTCGGTTCGACGAGCAGGCCAGGTTCACGCTCAACGAGGTGGCCAAGGGCCTACGGCTGCTGCGGCGGCGCTGGCCGATGTTCGTCACTGCCGTCATCGCCAACGCCGTCCTGTATCTGGGCATGAGCCTGTTCATCGGCGCCGGGCACATCGTCAAGCCCGTGGTGACCCTTACGCTGCCTGCGCTGGCCGCCGCCGCCTTCGCGACGATCGCCGCCGTTCAAGGCAGTGGCGGTATCGCCGAGGAGATCAACGGCGGCACGTTCGAACAGAGCGAGCTCAGCCCCGCACCCGCCGCGTTGCGGGTGCTGGGACGGCTCGGGGCGCTGGGGGTCGAGGGACTCGCCGCCGCGGTGTTGCTGGGCATCTTGTTCGCGGTGTCGTTCGGCCTCCGATACCGCCTGCACGCGGCTGTCCTGATCCCCGCCGTGCTCACCGTCATCGATGCGCTCGGCTACGGGCTGGTGCTCATCGCCTTGACGATCCGGGTGTCGAGCATCGGGGCCATCACGCACGTGTTCAACATGGGTGTGGAGTTCTTCGGGGGCATGCTCGTCCCGGTCACGGTGTTCCCCCACGGCCTCGAGACGTTCGCCAGGTTCGTTCCCATCACCCTCGGGGTCGAGGTGGTCAACAGCGCCCTGGCCGGTGCGCCCCTCTCGGTCGCCTGGCACGACGGCACGCTGCCGTGGCTCATCGTTCACGCCACGGCGTCTCTCGCCCTCGGCTTTGCGCTGTTCGCCGCGGGCGTGCGCCGGGCGCGTCGCCAGGCAGGGTTCGGATGAGCACGAGCGGCGTCTTCATCGCCATCGGCAACGAGGTCCACAAGGGCCTCCTGTTCGCGTGGTCCGAGCGCCTGCAGATCCTGATCGAGCTGCCGATGTTCGCAGTCTTCATCCTCCTGCTCGGCCCGCTGCTCGGCCAGGGCAATCAGATCGCGGCGGGCCACCTTCGCTGGACGCTCGACAGCAGCCGGACCTCGATCCTGGTCGTGTGGTTCATCCCCTTCGTCTTCTTCTACATGCAGGTGGTCAAGATGTTCTGGCGCCTGCTCGGCGAGATCCAGGCAGGCACCATCGAGCAGGTCTATCTCTCCCCGCTTCCGTCCTGGTTGGTCGTCGCCGCCGGGCGGGTCGTCGCCGCCTTGGTCGAGACCACCGTCGTCGCCGGCGCCACCTACGGCATCGTCCGGGTGTTCGCGCCGCTGCACGTCGGCTGGACCCTCGCCGCCCTGGTGCCCGCCGTGTTCATCGTGATGGCGGGGGCAGGCGTGTCACTCGTGATCGCTGGCGCCACCCTGGTGTGGAAGCGGATCCAGATGGTCAACGACACGGTGCTGATGCTGGTGTTCCTCTTCAGCGCCGCCGCAGTACCGCTGATCGGCGTGCCGGGCTGGTGGGCCACCGCCAGCCGTGCCTTCCCCCTCACGAGCGGCGTCGCCAGCCTCTACCGAGTGATGTTCCTCCACAAAGCTGTGACCACCGCATGGGGCATGGGTGGGCTCGTCTGGCTCGCGCTGACCGCAGGCGGCTACCTCGGGGCCGGCGTGCTCGTCTTTGGTCTGGGCGAGCGCACAGCAAGGCGCCGCGGGACGCTGAGCCGGTACTGATCCCGCCGATGCGTCATGACGATGCGGTCTTGGTCCCCTTGCTTGGTCCCCTCGGTCACCCAGTCGGCCGCGACGTGCACCGCCCGAGCACGGTGGAGCAGTGTGAGAGCTACCTCTGCCTGCACGCGTACCCGACCCTCGGCGAGCGCCCGATGGTGCCATACGCCGCAGTGAGATCCAGGCGTGGGTGAAGGACCGCAGCGACGTGCTCGCGCAGGGTCGGTCGAACTCGCCTGTCGCTGGGTGTCCACGATCTTCAAGGCCGCGGTTGGAGACCGGCTCATCGCTGTCTCGCCGTGCGCCGGAATCGAGCTGCCGAAGCAGGACCGTGGCGAGATCGTGCCGCTCACCATCGACGCGGTCGAGCGTCTCGCCGAGACTGTTCCCGAGCGGTACCGCGCCCTGAGCGCGTTCGCCGCCGGTACTGGCCTTCGGCAACTGGAGTTGTGAATGGCGAGCCGGCCTGTAGGCGGGGAACAGTCGAAGGGGGGTCCGCACCCCCTCTGACCTGCGGTTATGTCATTCGCGAGAGGCAGCAGTCCTCAGACGGTCCTCAGCTCAGCGGTAAATGGAGGTGTGTTATGGGCGTCGCCGGGCATCGCGAGGAGTCTCAGCCATGCGGGAAGTTGTGTCGAGTGAGGCCTCCGCACGGCTCCAGGCACTTGCTGCAGTGAATTTCCATGCCGGGCTCGAACGCAGGTCCTAGCGCTTCGCGCAGGTCGTCGAGATCGATGCTCATTCGGTGAATCCGCGCCTCGGGGTTGGCTGGTTTCCCCACGAGGCTTACCTCAGCAATCCGTATGTCGACTATCCGGGAGACGACTGAGGCGCGGTACCTGACATTTGGGCTGTGGTCGCATTCCTCCCGGCTGCACACTCGGCACCACCCGAGGTCAGCGGCGCCCCCAGGCACGAGGTAGGCGACGCCTGGAAGGTGGTCGCATTCGGAGACGTCCTGTCCACACAGTGAGCACAGGCGGCGAGCCGAGTGGCCCCCGATGCTCAAGCCGATTCGATTATGACCGAGGTCCACGGGGCAAGTCCGAAAGTATTGATCGCCCTTGCGTTCGACTTCACAACCGAATGTTTCGCACACCCAGCGGCCAGCGGCGTCCATTGCCTTGTGCGCGTCATCTTCGCGGTCTGTGCCTTCGGCCCAATCGAGCGCAGCTCGATACAGCGCGAGGGCACGGAGGTATGACCTGAAGTTGTGGATCGGCCACCCGTTCGGAGGCGCGGCGTACCTTCCTCGTTGATCGAAAACGAGAGTGCCGGCGACGCAAACGCCGGCGAGGAAGGAACGCCGATGTTGAGAGTA
>CADDZP010000332.1 GCA_902812475.1 Actinomycetota bacterium
GGGTGCGGTGCAGGTGGGTGAGAGCCGCCGCCGGCGAGGCGACGGCGAGGAGCAGGCAGGCGAGCGCGGTCAGGCAGACCAGAGGACGCCGCATTGCCCGCCAGGTTACGCCCCGATCTGCCCGGCGATGAAGTCAATCGCGCCAGTGAGGGTTGCCAGGTCGTCGGGCTCGATGGCGACGAACATGGCGATGCGGAGCTGGTTTCGGCCCAGTTTCCGGTACGACTCGGTGTCGACGATGTTGTTGGCGCGCAACACCTTGGCAACGGTCGCTGCATCGACCTCGGGGGCGAGGTCGATGGTCGCCACCACGTGGCTCCGGTCGCCCTTGTCGGCGACGAACGGGGTGGCGTAGCCGCTGGCGTCGGCCCAGCCGTAGACGATGTCGGCTGACCGGTCGCAGCGTGAGGCGGCCCACTCCTTGCCGCCGTTCTCGAGGATCCACTCCAGCTGGTGGACCATGAGGAACAGCGTCGCCAGCGCCGGCGTGTTGTAGGTCTGGTCGAGGCGCGAGTTCTCCAGCGCCACCGAGAGGTCGAGGAACGTCGGAATCCAACGGTCGGACGCCTTGACGGCGGAGATGCGCTCCACGGCGGCAGGCGACAGGGCCGCCACCCACAGGCCCCCGTCGGATGCGAAGCCCTTCTGGGGTGCGAAGTAGTAGGCGTCGAACTGCGTTGGGTCGACGCACAGGCCGGCGGCCGCCGACGTGGCGTCGACCAGCATCAGGCCCTCGGCGCCAGCGGGGCGCCGGACCTCCATGGCGACGCCCGTCGACGTCTCGTTGTGAGGTAAGGCGTAGGCGTCGACCTCGGGATTCGCCTCGAGCTCGGGGTGCGTGCCCGGCGGCGACTCGATCACCTCAGGGCTGTCGAGGAACGGCGCCGCCTTGGTCACGGCCGCGAACTTCGAGGAGAACTCCCCGAAGCTGAGGTGCTGGGCCCGTCGCTCGATCAGGCCGAAGGCGGCGGCGTCCCAGAAGGCGGTCGTTCCGCCGTTGCCGAGCACGATCTCATAGCCGTCGGGGACGTCCAGCAGCTCGGCCACACCCTCGCGGAGCCGGCGGACCACGTTCTTCACCGTCGGCTGGCGGTGGCTGGTGCCCAGGTACGTGGACGCCACGCCGGCCAGGGCGGCGACCGCGTCGGGGCGCACCTTGGAGGGCCCGGACCCGAAGCGACCGTCACTGGGCCGGAGGTCGGGAGGGAGCTCGATGTTTGGGAGGGACGTCGTCATGCGCTTCACTGAGTGAGGATTCGAAGGGCCGGAGAAAGCGAATCTACCGATGACGATTCCCGCTACCCCCTACATCTCGCGCCTCGTGGCCGCCATCGAGGAGTCGGCCACGCTCGCGGTCGACGCCCGAGCCAAGGCGCTGAAGGCGGCAGGCGAAGACGTCATCGGCTTCGGCGCCGGCGAGCCCGACTTCTCGACACCCGAGCACATCGTTGAGGCCGCGGCCGCTGCGTGCCACGTCCCTCGGTACCACCACTACACGCCGACCGCGGGCCTGCCCGAGCTGCGGGACGCCGTCGCCGAGAAGACGTCACGCGACATCGACGCCGCCGTGGCACCGTCGCAGGTGCTGATCACCAACGGTGCCAAGCAGGCGGTGGCGAACACATTTGCCGCGCTGATCGACCCCGGCGACGAGGTGCTGCTCACGGCGCCGTACTGGGTGACGTATCCCGAGACGATCCGCCTCGCCAACGGTGTGCCGATCGCCGTCATCACCGACGAGTCGACGGGCTTTCGTGCCACCGTCGACCAGCTGGAGGCCGCCCGGACGGACCGGACCAAGGCCCTGCTGTTCGCGTCGCCCCAGAACCCGACGGGCGCGGTGTACTCGCCGTCGGAGACCGAGGCTGTCGGGCGGTGGGCGGCGGAGAACGGGCTGTGGGTCGTGACCGACGACATCTACGAGCAGCTCGTCTACGGCGACGCCCGGTTCTCTTCGATCGTGCGTCTCGTCCCCGAACTGGCCGAGCGCAGCGTCGTCATCAACGGGGTGTCCAAGACGTACGCCATGACCGGCTGGCGCGTCGGCTGGATGGTCGGGCCTCCCGACCTCATCGCCGCCGCCGTCAACCTGCAGTCGCACACGACGTCGAACGTCGACAACGTCGCCCAGGCGGCGGCGCTGGCCGCCCTGCAAGGCGACCTCGGCGCTGCCGAGGCGATGCGCGAAGCGTTCGACCGCCGCCGCCGGCGCATGGTCGAGCTCCTGCGGGCCATCCCCGGCGTGACGTGCGCCGAGCCGCTCGGTGCCTTCTACGCGTACCCGAATCTGTCCGAGCTGCTCGGCCGACAGGTCGGAGCCCGCACGCCGGAGACGACGGCGGAGCTGTGCGTGGCCATTCTCGACGAGGCCAAGGTCGCCGTCGTCCCCGGTGAGGCGTTCGGCACTCCGGGCTACGCCCGCCTCTCCTACGCCCTCGGCGACGACGACCTCGAAGAGGGCCTCAACCGCCTCACCAAGCTGTTCTCGTAGGTATGGGCCGCATCCTCGTCACCGAGCAGATCGCCGAGGGCGGCCTGCAGCGACTCCGGGACGCCGGCCACGAGGTCGACGTCCGTCTGGGGCTGTCCCCCGAGGAGCTGCTCGACGCTGTGCGGGGCGCCGACGCGCTGATCATCCGCTCGGCCACCAAGGTCACGGAGCCCGTGCTCGACGCGGCCGGCGAGCTCGTCGTCGTGGGTCGGGCCGGCATCGGCGTCGACAACGTCGACGTGGCGGCCGCCACCCGTCGCGGCGTCATGGTGGTCAACGCTCCGCAGTCGAACGTCCTCTCGGCCGCCGAGCACACCGTCGCCCTGTTGCTGGCCCAGGCCCGCAACATCCCCCAGGCTCACGCCGCCCTCAAGGCGGGCAAGTGGGAGCGTTCGCGGTGGGAGGGCGTGGAGCTGCACGGCAAGACGCTCGGCATCGTCGGGCTCGGTCGGGTGGGTGCCCTGGTCGCCCAGCGGGCGCTCTCGTTCGGCATGCGCCTGGTGGCGTACGACCCGTATGTGTCGCGCGACCGAGCCCGTCAGATGGGCGTGGAGCTGATGTCGCTCGAGGAGCTCGTCGGCGTTGCCGACTTCCTCACCATTCACCTGCCGAAGACGCCGGACACCATGGGCATCGTCGGCAAGGACCTGCTCTCGCAGGCGAAGCGCGGGTTGCGTCTCGTCAACACGGCCCGGGGCGGCATCGTCGACGAGGACGCCTTGGCCGAGGCCGTGCGCTCCGGGGTCGTCGCCGGTGCCGGGCTCGACGTGTTCGCCGAAGAGCCGACGACGGCGTCGCCGTTGTTCGAGCTCGACAGCGTCGTGGTGACGCCCCACCTGGGTGCGTCGACCAGGGAAGCGCAGGACAAGGCCGGTGACACCATCGCCGAGATGGTGCTGCTGGCGCTCGGCGGCGACTTCGTGCCCTTCGCCGTCAACGTGAGCGCGACGGAGGCGTCCGAGACCGTGCGGCCGTTCCTGCCGCTGGCCGAGCGCTTGGGGTCGATCTACGCGTCGCTGACCGACGGGTTGCCCGGGTCGATCGAGATCTCCTACGAGGGCCAGCTGGCCGACTACGACACCCGCATCCTCACGCTCGCCGTGCTGAAGGGCCTGCTGCGGCTCGGCAGCGAGGAGCCGGTCTCGTACGTGAACGCGCCGCAGCTGGCCCACGAGCGGGGCGTCGAGGTGCGGGAGACGAAGTCCTCGTCGGCCCGCGACTACGTGAATCTGGTGACGCTGCGGGGCGGCGCCCATTCGGTAGCGGGGACGTTGTCGGGGGTCCGGAGCGAGCCCCGCATCGTGATGGTCGACGACCACACCACCGACGTGCCGCCCGCCCACCACATGCTGGTGATCCGCAACGCCGACAAGAAGGGCATGATCGGCGCCGTCGGCAGCATCCTGGGTGACGGCGGCGTCAACATCTCCGACATGGCCCTGGGCAAGTCACCGGCGGGCGAAGCCGCCCTGATGGTGCTGTCCGTCGACCAACCGGTCTCAGCCGACGTGATCCACCAGCTGCGCACGACCGACGGCATCCTCGAAGTC
>CADDZP010000333.1 GCA_902812475.1 Actinomycetota bacterium
GACTCGACGCGCGCCATGCCGGCCACCGCGGCGACGACGGTGATGACCGACGACGGACAGGGACCGCGCCGGCGCACGGGCGCCTACATCACCCTCCTGGTCGTCCTCCTGGCCCTCCTCGCCGGCGGCCTCGTCCTGCTGGCCCACGAACTGGGACTGGGCTCTTCGTCAGCGAGCGCGGTGACCGTTCCCACCGTCATCGGCAAGAGCCAGGCTGATGCGACGGCGATGCTCAAGGGCGCCGGGCTCAAGGTCAAGACGGTGACGGCGCAGAACGACAGCTTCCCGGCGGGCACGGTCTTCGACCAGAGCCCCAAGCCCGACGCCCGGGCCCACAAGGGCGACACGGTGACGATCTCGGTGAGCACCGGAACACCGCAGGTCACCGTCCCTCGCGAGATCGGCAAGACCCAGGACGACGCCACCAACGACCTGGACCAACTGGGGTTGACCCCGATCGTCCGCCAGCAGAACAGTGACCAGCAGCCGGGGACGGTCATCGACCAGAACCCGGCGCCGGGCACCCAGGTGGCGAAGAACTCACCCGTGACCCTCGTCGTGTCGAGCGGCAGCGGCCAGGTCGTCGTCCCCAACGTGGTCGGCCAGGACGCCGGTACGGCCGGTGCCACGCTGGGCAGTGCCGGGTTCAAGGTGACGACGACCACGCAGAACTCCGACACCGTGCCCGCCGGCAGGGTCATCAGCACCAGCCCCCCGGGCGGGTCCAAGGCGGCCAAGGGCTCGACGGTGACGATGACGGTCTCCAGCGGCGCGTCCCCGACGACCACCGAACCATCAGTGACGACCACGACTGAAGCGACGAGCACGACCCAGATGCCGAACATCGTCGGCGAGTCCGCAGGCGCGGCGAAGAACGACCTCACCGCCGCCGGCTTGAACAACTACTCGGAGACGAACTGCTCGTCGGACAACGCGACGGTCCTACGCCAGAGCCCCCGGGCCGGCTCGACCGTCAACAAGAACCAGCTCGTGACGTTCAGCTGTTAGTTCCACATGGCCCCTCGATCGGGCCACCCCGGACGAATGAAAATGGGATGGCCGTCCGGTTGACGTCGGGCCTCTTTGGTGCGGGAGAGCCCGTGAGTTAGTTGGACGTGGGAGCTTCGGGCACCCAGGACTGTTGCTGCGAGCACGAACCTCAGACTCTTCATCATGAGGCTCCCCCGGACGGTCGCTCACTGACCACATGGGGAGGAGGCAGGGATGGACCAGCTGGTGGAGCGAGTCGCTGGCCTCGACGTGCACAAGTCATCGGTGACGGCGTGCGTGCGGGTCCCCGGCGACGACGGCGAGCGTGACTCGCACATCCAGACGTTCGCCACGACCACCAAGCAGCTGTTGGCACTGCGGGACTGGCTCGGGAGCTTCGAGGTGACGCTGGTGTCGATGGAGGCGACCGGCGTCTACTGGAAGCCGGTGTACTACCTGCTCGAGGACGACTTCGAGTGTTGGCTGCTCAACGCGCAGCACTTGCACAACGTCCCCGGGCGCAAGACCGACGTCGCCGACGCGGCCTGGATCGCCGAGCTCACCGAGCACGGCCTGGTGCGGCCCAGCTTCGTGCCGCCCAAGCCCATCCGGGAGCTGCGCAACCTGACCCGCTACCGGCGCGTGGTGATCGAGGACCGGGCCCGAGAGGTGCAGCGTCTCCACAAGGTGCTCGAGGGGCAACTACCTCGCTGCCCAGTACTCGCGGCTCCGCCCCCGAAGAGGGCCCAACAAGGCCGCGGTCGCCGTCGCCCACTCCATCCTCGTCATCGCGTGGCACATCCTCAGCACCGGCGAGCCCTACCGCGATCTCGGCCCCGACTACTTCCTCGAACGACAGCGCAGCGAGGCTTACCGGCGTCGTCTCGTCGCCCAGCTCGAGCGCATCGGTTACGACGTCGCGCTCGAGCCCCGGGCCGCGGCCTGACGGGAGGCGATCTTCACCTCAGAGCAGCTGCTAGACGGCGGCCTTCACCTGGTCGAGGAAGTTGGCCACCAGCTGGTGGCCGCAGTTGGTGAGGATCGACTCGGGGTGGAACTGCACGCCCTCGACGGGAAGGTCGCGGTGGCGCAGCGCCATCACCGTGCCGTCCTCGGTCGTCGCCGTCACCTGGAGGACATCGGGCACGGTGGCCGCGTCGACGACCAGGGAGTGGTAGCGGGTCGCTTGGAACGGGTCCGGTAGCCCGGCGAGCACCCCGCTGCCGTCGTGGTGCACCATCGAGGCTTTGCCGTGCATCACCTGCGGCGCCCGGACGACCTGCCCGCCGAAGACCTGTCCGATGCACTGGTGGCCCAGGCAGACGCCAAGGATGGGGACCTGGCCGGCCAGCTGTTCGATCACCGCGTTGCTGACCCCGGCGTCCTCGGGCCGTCCCGGACCGGGCGAAATGAGGATTGCGTCCGGGCTCGAATCGGCAATTTGCTCAATCGTCACCTCGTCGTGCCGATGCACAACAGGGGTGGCACCGAGCTCCCCGAGGTACTGCACGAGGTTGTAGACGAACGAGTCGTAGTTGTCGATGACGAGAACACGCGGACCCATCGGGCACGACCCTACTGCCGCGTCCCGAAAGGGAGGCTCGCTGTCTTCGCGTCTCGACGTCCACGACGTCGTGCTGGTTGTCGAAGACGAGCATGACATCGCCACGTTCCTGCGGGCCTACTTCCGGGCGACGGGGCAGGACGTCGTGCACGTCGACCCGACGTCGCCGGAACAGGTGGCCGACGCCGTGTCGAGCCACCATCCCGCGTGCGTGCTGCTCGACCTCAACCTGCGCGGCTTCAACGGCCTGGCCGCCTACCGCGAGATTCGCAGGAGCGAAGCCAACGCCTTCGTGCCGGTCATCATCGTCACCGCCGACCACAGCCCCCGGTCGAGGCGGGTGGCCCTCGAGCGAGGCGTCGACGCCTTCGTCACCAAGCCCTTCAAGGTCAAGGAGCTTTGCGAGAGCGTCGTCGCCCACGTCGAGCGGGCCGCCCGCATGGCCGAGGCGTCCCGCCCCGACGAGGTGACCGGTGTCGCCAGCTCCGCCTACCTGCAGACGCGCCTCGCCGGCGAGGTCGCGCTGGACAGGCGCGCCGGGCGCGGTGTCGCTCTGGCCCTCGTGCGGGTGTGCAGCGCCGTCGACGACGGCGCCATGCGAGACGTCGCCGAGCGACTGGTCACCGCCCTTCCCGACGACGCCGTTCTCGCCCGCAACGCAGACGCCGAGTTCGGCGTCATCCTCCCCGCGACCGACGCGACGAGCGCCCTGGCCCGCATCGAGGACGCCGTCGCCGCAGCGTCCGGTGCCCACTACGTCGTGCGCGCCGGGCTGGCGTCGTTCCCCGACCATGCCGCCGATCGCGACGAGCTGTACATGGCGGCCGACGTGGCCCTGGCCGACGCCTGCGACGGCGACCGTGCCGTCGCCGTGGCCGTCTGAGGGACCTAACCTTTCGGCGATGGCCAAGGGGACGAAGCGCGGCGGGCGCACGACGCCGAAGAAGCAGGCGGTGACAGCGACGGGTCGCTACACGCCGCCGACGCCGCGGAGCAAGAAGGTGAGCCCCAAGTGGGTGCCCGTAATCATGTTCGCGTGCCTCGGCTTGGGCGTCGTCATCATCCTCGCCAACTACGTCGGCCTGATGCCCGGCGGCGACGCCAACAACTGGTACCTGCTGATCGGCCTCGCCCTCATCACTGCCGGATTCCTGACCGCCACCCAGTACCGCTGAGCAAACCAGGAGTTACATCCGTGTGACTCTCCCCAGACTTATCCACAGCCTGGGGATTGCGCCGACGACCGCGGCTACTCGAAGGGCGGGGCCACCAGGTCCATGTCCTCCATGCAGTGGCGGGGCGGCTCGGGCAGCTCCTCGGACGCCTGGACCATCTTGACCTCGGCGCCGCAGATCGAGCAGCGGTAGCGCAGGTTGACCTTGCGCATCTCGCCCGGAGGGGGTGGCGCCGGCAACGGCTGGGCGAACCCCCGAATGAAGAACAATCCGATCTTCATCACGACGAGGAACAGCAGCACATAGAA
>CADDZP010000334.1 GCA_902812475.1 Actinomycetota bacterium
GTGTAGATCTCATACGGCGGCCGCCCGCCGTATGAGATCTACACGCGGGCGCTGGAGTCGGGGCAGTTCGACGACGTAGAGGAGGCCCGCTGCGGCTCGCTGTGGGTGCTGCGTCGGCGGGCATAATCGTCGATCGGTCGCCGTTGAAAGGGGCGCCATGTCCGTGAAGCGCCTCAACCATGCCGTCCTCTACGTCCGCGACGTCGAGCGCACGGTCAAGTTCTACGAGGAGGCCCTCGGCTTCCGCGTCGACGTGCAGTTCGCGGGTGCCGCCTTCCTGAAGGCGCCCGGCAGCAACAACGACCACGACCTGGGCCTGTTCGAGGTCGGGCCCGACGCCGGCCCGAGCCTCGCCGGGCGCAGCACCGTCGGCCTTTACCACCTGGCGTGGGAGGTGGAGACGCTGAGCGAGTTGGAGGAGCTCGGCCGCCGCCTGGGCCGCATGGGCGCCCTCGTCGGGGCGTCCGACCACGGCACCACCAAGGCGCTCTACGCCAACGATCCCGACGGCATCGAGTTCGAGGTCAGCTGGCTCGTCCCGGCCGAGTTCCTCGATGACGACACGCTCAAGGCGCGCGCCGGCGTCCGCCCGTTGAACCTCCCCGCCGAGATCGAGCGCTACGGCGCCGACACCCCCGGCCTCCAGACGGTCCTCTACGACCGGGCGAGCGAGCCCGAGCCGCAGCCCCGCCCGGCCTAACGCCGGTCGTTCTTGGCGCAGAAATGTGCGGCGTCCGCACATTTCTGCGCCAAGAAGCGTCAGCTACGCCTGTGAGGCGACCTCTTCGATGTGGCGCATGCGCTTCTTGTCGAGCTCCTCGGCGGCCATCTCGTCATTGGCCATCTCGGCGTCGAGGTCGCTCTCGGCGTACTCGATCACTCCCATGTCGGTGAAGGCCTTGGTGATCCTTGGCCCCCACAGCCCGATGTCCTTGATGATGGGGACGATGCGGGTGAACAGGTAGTTGCGGAACGAGCGCAGCAGGTCGGAGTGCTCGACGTAGTCGGACGCCTCCTGCGGCAACCCCAGCCGTTCCCACACTTCCTCGCCGAGGAAGCGGTCGCGCATGCGGTAGCAGGCGTCGACACAGAACTCCTCGCGCTCGTCCCGCTCGGCTTGGGTGAGCTGCGGGTAGTAGTCGCGTAGGGCGATTCGGCCGAAGGTGACGTGCCTCGCCTCGTCCTGCATGACGTAGGCGTTGAGGGCCTTGGCGAGGGGCTCGGTGGCGGCGTTGCGGATGAGGCCGAAGGCGGCGAGAGCCAAGCCCTCGATCAGCACCTGCATGCCCAGGTAGGTCATGTCCCACCGGCTGTCCTGGATGACGTCGTTGAGGAGGCTCTCGAGGTTCTTGTTCAGCGGGTACACGAGCTGGACCTTGTCGTAGAGGTACCGGCTGTAGACCTCGACGTGCCGGGCCTCGTCGATGACCTGGGTTGCGGCGTAGAACTTCGAGTCGACGTCGGGCACCGTCTGCACGATCTTGGCCGTGCAGATGAGGGCGCCCTGCTCGCCGTGCATGAACTGGCTGAAGCGCCAGGCCTCCAGATGGCGCCGGGCCTCGACCCGCTCCTTGTCGGTCATCTTGTCCCACCACGGCGTGCCGAACAGGGGGTGGAGCTCGTCGGGCATGCCGACGGGGCCCTCGGGGTCGACGTCGAGGGACCAGTCGAGGCGGTCGCTGCCGATCCACTGCCGCCGCGTGCCCTTGTCATACAGGCGCAGCAGCTGGTCGCGGCCGCCCTTGTAGTCGAAGTCGAACACCGTCGTGGCCGACGTGTCGATCCCCCAGTCGGTCGGGCCCCCGAGCGCGACCTCGAACGTGGTCATCCCCAAACCCCCCTTGCCGTCCAACGGCGGTGTGTGACCGCGTGGTCACATTAGACCCGGGCCGCGAGGCGGCGCTAGAGGTTCTCGAGAGCGCGCGCAGCGGCGGCCGCCGCTGCCTCGCACGCCTTGGCGCTGTTGCGGGCCAGCGAGACCAGGTGGGGGATCCTGTGGGGCTTGCGGGCGATGAAGCGGAGGGAGGCCACGACGTCGGGCGAGCCGTCGCTGTTGAGCATGGTCATGATGTCCTTGTCGGGCGGCGCATCGATCGTGTCGCTCACGGCGCGGAACGCCGCCCACTCGACACCGTGACGCTCGCACACGGCCGCGATGGCGCCCGTCTCCATGTCCATGGCCACGACGCCCTGGCGGTGCAGGGCGCCCGCCGAATCGATGTCGACGATGAGCTCATCGTGGCTGTGGATCGTCCCGTTGCGGTCGAGGGCCGCCACCGACGTGGTCGACGTGTGCCTCGAGCCGGCGGGTCCGTGGACGGCGGCCTCGGGCACGACGACGTCGGCCACCTTCAGGTGTGGTGCCGTCGCTCCGGCGATGCCGACGACGACCATCAGCGGCACCGACACCGTCTGCATCACGCGCTCAGCCGTGTCGGTCGCCCGTCGGGTGCCGACGCCGACGGTCGTGGCCACGACGTCGACGGCGCCGATGCGGCCGGTGACGGCGCGACGGCCAAGCGTCGGGAACGGGCGCCGGTCGACGATGCGCCGGCGAACCGCCGCCAGCTCCATCGGCATGGCCGTGAGGATGACGGCGCCGAACCGTCGGCGTTCGCTGCTATCGGCGGTCGTCGACGGCGTCCTCGGCCAGAGCGACGAGGGCGGGCAGCGTCTCGCCCCGGAACAGGCCCGAGGTCGGGTTGGTCCCGGCCAGCACGTCGGCCGCCAGTACGACGGCGGCGGCGGTGTAGGTGCTGCGCTCGCCGCCCGGGAACGTCTTCTCGACCGGGTACACCATGCCCGTCCAGTACGACCCGTCGGGCACGCGCAGGTGCTGGGCCCACTCGAACAAGGCCAGGGCCTTGCCCTGCTCGCCGGCGGCGTCGTGGGCGATGACGCACTCGCACGTCTCCGCCGCCGTGACCCACGGACGGTCGGCCACGCAGCGCACGCCGAGGCCCTCCATCACGAAGGTGTCCCATCGTTCGTCGAGGCGGGCCCGGGCCTCCTCGCCGGTCAGCACCCCGGCGAGCACGGGGTAGTACCAGTCCATCGCCCAGCGGTTCTTGGGGGCGAAGTACTCGGGGCGGCGGGCGATGACGTAGGCCAGGCGGGCGGCCGACAGCTCCCAGTCGGGCCGCTCCCGGCCCAGCTCCTCGGCGATGGCGACGGCGCAGCGCAACGAGTGGTAGATGCTCGAGGAGCCGGTGAGGATGGCGTAGGGCCACGGCGTGCCGTCGGCGTGGCGGGCCCACTTGATCTCGCCGCGCGGCGTCTGGAGCTCGAGGACCCAGTCGATGGCCCGCTCGACGGTGGTCCACAGGTCTTCGAGGAAGCCGCGGTCGCGGGTGGCCAGAAAGTGGTGCCAGATCCCCGCGGCCGGATAGGCGCACACGTTGGCGTCGAACTTGGGATCCTCGACGCCGTCCTCGATGTAGTAGTGGTGCCAGGAGCCGTCGCCGAGCTGGTTGGCGCGCAGCCAGTCATAGGCGCGCTCGGCCTCTCGGCGCCGGCCGCCGACGAGGAGGGCCATGGCGGCTTCGACATGGTTCCAGGCGTCGCAGTGGCCGCCCGGGAACCAGGGGATCATGCCGTCGGCCAGCTGGATCTCGGCGATGGCGTCGACGGTCGCGGCGACCTCGTCGGCGTCGAGGATGCCGGGGACGTCAGGCAGCTGCACGAGCCGGCTCCTTGGGACGGGTCCGCACGGCCGCGGGCTTGGTGGCGTAGATCACCAGGCTCTTGCCGAGCACCGGATTGAGAGCGCGCTCGAGCAGGCGCAGCGGCGACGTGGGATGGGAGATGTCCCAGACGAGGAACTGGTGGTAGAGGCGGGCGGGCAGGGCCCGGTCGTTGTCGACGCCGACGGCGCACTTGATCCACCAGTACGGCGAATGCAAGGCGTGGGCGTGGTGGGAGCCGTGCACCTCGAGGCCGGCGGCGCGCAGCCGGCCGGCGAGCACCGACGCCGTGTAGATCCGGAGATGGCCGCCGGGCTTGCCG
>CADDZP010000335.1 GCA_902812475.1 Actinomycetota bacterium
GTGTCGGCGCCCGTCGAGGTGTCGGCGCCCGGGGCGCCGCCTGAGCCGGTGGGGGTGCCGTAGGTGTCCGACGCCGACGCCGTCCTTCCGCCCAAGCGACACACCGCCCGGTGGGCCGCGATCAGCCTCGGCCTCGTGCTCGTGCTGTTCGTCGCCGTGCTGGCGACGCGGAAGTCAGCCGCCGACAAGCAGGCCGAGAGCCCCCTGCTGGGCAAACCGGCACCCGCGCTGACCGGTACGTCGCTCGACGGCCAGGACGTCTCGCTGTCGTCGTTCCGCG
The DNA here is from genome assembly GCA_902812475.1 of Actinomycetota bacterium. Classification (GTDB taxonomy): domain Bacteria; phylum Actinomycetota; class Acidimicrobiia; order Acidimicrobiales; family AC-14; genus CADDZP01. Next base: position 281 of record CADDZP010000335.1, read on the forward strand.
GCAAGTGGGTCGTCGTGAACTTCCTCGCCAGTTGGTGCGTCCCGTGTCAGCAGGAGCATCCCGAGCTCGTGAAGTTCACCCAGCGCCACCAGGCGACCGGCGATGCCACCGTGCTGGGCGTCATCTTCGACGACACGGCGCCCAATGTGCGCGGCTTCTTCCAGCGGTTCGGTGGGAGCTGGCCCGTGGTCGACGACCCGGGTGGCCACACCGCGCTCGACTTCGGCGTGCGGGGGCCGCCCGAGTCCTTCCTCGTCGACCCCAACGGGTTCGTCATCTGGAAGGGCATCGGCCAGGTCAACGCCGACGGCCTCGACAAGCTGGTGACCGAGGGAAAGGCGCGAGGCGCGTGAGCGCACACTGGCGCGGCCGGCTCCCGTGGCTGCTGATGGCCATCGTGCTCGCCGTGGCCTTCGCCATCGGCGCCCAGGGTCGCTCAGGGCCGGTGACCGAAGCGCAGCGGGTGCGGCACATCGCGTCCGAGATCCGCTGCCCGACGTGTCGCAACCAGTCGGCGGCCGAATCCGACGCGGCGGCCGCCAAGGCCGTCCGCGATGAGATCACCCGTCGGGTGCACGACGGCCAGAGCGACGGCGAGATCGTCGCCTTCCTCGTCAGTCGCTACGGCAGCGACATCCTCCTCAAGCCCGAGAGCAATGGCGTGGCGTCGCTCGTGTGGGCCCTGCCAGTCGTCGCCGTGGTGGTGGCCCTGGCCTGTCTGGCCGTCGCCTTCCGCCGATGGCGGGCGCGCCCCGCCGTGCAGGTCTCCGAGGCGGACCGGGCGTTGGTCGAACGGGAGCTGTCCCGGTCTTGAGCGCCCGCACGGCCGTCGACCTCGATGCCCTCGCCGACCTCGAGGAGCAGCGCCGCTTCCTGCTGCAGTCGCTCGAGGATCTCGACAGCGAGCGCGAGGCCGGCGACATCGACGACGTCGACTACCGCACGCTGAAGGACGACTACACGGCCCGCGCTGCGGCCGTGCTGCACGCCATCGAGGAGAGCAAGGCCGGGCTCGTGGCCCAGCGCCGCGCTCGACCGCGGCGTTCGACGAAGGTGACGGCGCTCGTGATCGCGGGCGTCGTCGCCCTGGCAGTCGGTGGGGGCGTCCTCGTGGCGTCGACGTCGGGGGCGCGGGTACCTGGCCAGACGGTGAGCGGGAAGATCCCGTCCGACGTCAACGACCAGCTGGTCGCCGCCCAGCAGGCGCTGGCCAACGGCAAGGCGGTCGACGCCCTCAAGCTCTACGACAAGGTGCTCGAGCAGGACCCGAGCAACGGCCAGGCCCTGACATTCAGGGGCTGGATCCTCGAGTCGGCCGGGCTGCACGACGAGGCGCTGACCTCGCTCGACAAGGCGATCGCCGCCGACCCCAGCTTCGCCATGGCCCACTACTTCAAGGGCGCCGTCCTCTTCGAGGGCAAGAACGACCCGGCCGCCGCCGTCAAGGAGTTCGAAGCGTTCCTCGCCACGAACCCGCCGCCCGACGCGGCCAAGACAGCCCAGGACGCGCTGAACCAAGCCAAGGCCGCGGCGGGTCAGAGATAGATGGCGGTTCGGCTCGGCGGGGGACAGGGCTTCTACGGCGACGGGCACGCTCCCGTTGATGACCTGCTCGCCGCGGGCGTCGACTACCTCGTGTGCGAGGCGCTGGCCGAGCTGACGCTGGCGATCCTCCAGAAGGACCGCCAGCGCGACGAGTCCCTCGGCTACACGCGGGACCTGCCGCTCTACGTCCACCAGGTGATGCCCTACCTGCTCGACGGGCGCACCCGCTTCATCACCAACGCGGGCGGGATCAACCCCGTTGCCGCCGGGCGGGCCGTGGTGGGAGCCGCCCGTTCTCTCGGCGTCAGCGGGGTCAAGGTCGCCACCGTCGTCGGCGACGACGTTCGCCCTCGCGCCGACGAGCTCGGGCTGCCCGACGACGCCCTGTTCGCCAACGCCTACCTCGGCGCACGGCCGATCGTGCAGGCGCTCGACGACGGTGCGCAGATCGTGATCACCGGGCGGGTCGCCGACGCCGCCCTCTTCCTCGCCCCGCTCGTGCACGAGTTCGGCTGGGCGTGGGACGACTACGACTCGCTCGCCGCCGGCGTCGTCGTCGGCCACCTGCTCGAGTGCAGCGGCCAGGTCACCGGGGGCAACTACTCGGGTGCGTGGTGGACGAACGCCGATCCCACCCGTATCGGCTTCCCCATCGGCGAGGTGGAGCCCGACGGGTCGGCTGTGATCACCAAGCCGCCGGGCACGGGCGGCATGGTCACGTTCGACACCGTGCGCGAGCAGCTGCTCTACGAGGTCCACGACCCGGCCCGCTACTTCTCGCCCGACGTCGTCGCCGACTTCACGTCATTGTCGCTCGATGACCTGGGCGGCGACCGCGTTCGGGTCAGCGGCACACGTGCCGCCACGCCGCCGTCGACCGACACGTACAAGGGCCTGGTGTGCACGCCGGCGGGTTACGCCGGTGAGGCTCGACTCGCCTACTCGTGGCCCGATGCCGAAGCCAAGGCGCGCGCGGCGTTGATGTTCCTGCGCAAGCGGGCGGAGCAGAAGGGCGTGCCCGTCGAGGAGTGGCGCGAGGAGTACTTCGGCGTCGACGCCTTCGGCGGGTCCACCGCCCACAACGATGACTGCGAGCCGCCCGAAGTCATCGGCCGCCTGGCGTGGCGCACGGCCGATCGGGACTCGGCGGCACGCATCGCTCCTGAGGTGGGCGTCCTCGGCCTGTCGGGCCCGCCGACGCTCTCGGGCACGGGCCGCGGCCGCGGCGGTGGGCCGAGCCAGCTGCTCGCCGTGGAGCCGTTCTACGTCGACAAGAAGCTCGTCGACGACCAGGTGCGTGTCGAAGTGGAGGAGGTGTAGCGGTCTGGTGGCCCGCATCCAGCTGCGTGATCTGTGTGGGGCCCGGTCGGGCGACAAGGGCGACATCAGCGACGTCTCCTTGTTCGCCGACGACGAGGCCGCCTACGAAGCGCTGTTGGGCGAGGTGACGCCGGACCGTGTGAAGGCCCACTTCGCCGAGCTCGTGACGGGCGATGTCGAGCGCTACGAGGCCCGCAACGTCCTCGCCCTCAAGTTCGTGATGCACGGCGCCCTCGGCGGCGGTGCGCCCCGTTCACTGCGCAGCGACAACCTCGGCAAGACCCACGGCGCGACGCTCCTGCGCATGTGGGTCGACGTCCCCGACGACGTCGCCGCCAACGCCCGCCGCCGCGTCCGTCCACCCGCTCCGCCGACCCGCTGACGACAAAACCTCTCCGATCGTCAGTCCGCGCTCCGTTCCTTCCCGTTTTCGGGGTCGTGATGGAAGACCGGAGAGGTTCGGACGTCGATCAGCCCGTCGAGCCCAAGGCGCGTAGACGGCGGACCACGCCGGGCAGTGCCTCCAGGAAGGCGTCGACATCCTCGTCGGTCGTCGACCAGCCCACGGATATGCGCAGCGAGCGCTCGGCGTCGACCCCCATCGCCTCCAGTACGGGCGACGGCTCGAGCGACTCGGAGGAGCAGGCGCTCCCCGAGTGCGCAGCGATGCCCGCCTGGTCGAGCCCGAGCAGGACGGCTTCCGCCTCCACGCCCTCCACGCCGAGGCACACCAGGTGCGGGAGGCGGACGTCGGTGTCGCCGTAGGTCAGGACACCCGCGGGCGCGTTCTCGAGCACGCGCTCGGTCCGGCGCCGGGCGAGCGACGCCTCGCCCTCGAGGCGGCCGGGCTGCGAC
>CADDZP010000336.1 GCA_902812475.1 Actinomycetota bacterium
CGCCCTGGTCGCCCTGGCCGAGTCGAGCGGGTCGCCGTGGTCCCACAGCTCGACGGCGACGTTCTCCTTGCCGAAGGCGACGACCAGGTCGGCCAGCGCCCGGGCCGCGGCGGCGGGGCCTGCTTCGGCCAGGGCGGCGGGGACGGTGCCCTTGCGGCAGCCGGTGAGCACCAGCCAGTGGCCGCCGTGGGCCTGGGCCAGGGCTGAGAGGCTGGCCTTGGGCAAGCCCTTCTCGCCGCCACCCATCTGGGCCTGGCTGATCGTGCGGCACAGCGCCGCGTAGCCCTGCGGGTCGCGGGCGAGCACGACCAGATGGCGACCCCCGGGGTCGGCGAGGCCGGCCTGGGAGCGGCGGGGCAGGTCGAGGGTGAGCTCGGCGCCGAACACGGTGGGCATCCCCACGGCGTGGGCGGCCTGGGCGAAGCGGACGACGCCGTACATCCCGTCGTGGTCCGTGACGGCCAGGGCCTCGAGCCCGAGGCGGGCCGCCTCCTCGACCAGCTCCTCGGGGTGCGACGCCCCGTCGAGGAAGCTGAAGTTGGTGTGGCAGTGGAGCTCGGCGTAGGGAACGGCGCCCTGGCGACGGGTGACGGCCGGCGGCGGCTCGTAGGGTGGACGGTGACGGGATTCGGGGTGGGACGGCCCGGGTACGGCTTTCCCCCACGACAGCCGCCGTTCGAGCTCGGACCACGGCATGTTCGGGTTGTTGAACCCCACGGCCCGCCATGTTATCGAACATATGTTCGACAGGCGACCCCGACGGGCGTCAGGGACATCCCCGATTGGCGACGTGACTTCTGTCGCCCATCCTTGGTGTCACATCGGCGCCTCCCATACCGTCGATGAGTTGTCGGGCGCTCGCTCGTCTCACCACTGACTGTTCTCGGCCTTCGGCAAAGGAACGCATTACAGATGCTCGAACGACTGGCCCGTACCTGCTACCGCCACCGCTGGCGCGTCCTCGTTCTCTGGATCGTCGCCTTCATCGCCTTCGGTGCCTTCGGCAAGGCGCTCGACGGTGGCTACGCCAACAGCACCAAGCTCCCGGGCTCTGACGCCGTCGCCGGCTACGACCTGCTCAAGGCCCGCTTCCCTCAGCAGTCTGGTGACTCCGTGCGGGTCGTCTTCAAGGCCGACCGGGGCATCGACGATCCGTCCGTGCGGCCGCGAGTCGAGGCCTTGCTGGGCGAGCTGTCCCGCCAGCCGCACGTGAGCGGGACGACCAGCCCGTACTCCCCGCAGGGCGCGCGCAACATCTCGCCCGACCGCACGATCGCCTTCGGCGACCTGCAACTCGACAAGCCCGGCTTCCAGCTGGAGAAGTCCGAGGGCACGGCGATGATCGACGCAGCCAAGAAGGCGAGCGGCAACGGCGTCACCTTCGCTCTCAGCGGCAACCTCATCCAGCAGGCAGAGTTCTCGGGCTCCGGCCCCGGAGAAGGTCTGGGCATCCTCGCCGCAGTCGTCATCCTCCTCATCGCCTTCGGGTCGGTCATCGCCATGGGGCTGCCGATCCTGATGGCGATCGTCGGCATCGGCATCGGGCTCGCCATCGTCGAGCTGATCGCCAACTTCGTCCCGGTGCCGAACTTCACGCCGATCGTGGCGGCGATGATCGGCATCGGCGTCGGCATCGACTACGCGCTGTTCATCGTCACCCGGTACCGCCAGGGCCTTCACGACGGACTCGACCCGGAGAGCGCGGTGGTCCTGGCCACCCGCACCGCAGGCCGCGCCGTCGTCTTCGCCGGCACGATCGTCGTGATCTCCGTGCTCGGCATGCTGTTGATGAACCTCCCGTTCCTGCAGGGCGTGGCCTTCGGGTCGGCGGCGGCCGTGGCGGTCACGGTCATCGGCTCGATCACCCTGCTGCCGGCGATGCTCGGCTTCTGCGGCAAGAAGATCGACAGCCTGCGCGTGCCGTTCCTCCATTCGACAGAGACCGACTATCGCAGTGGCGGCTGGTTCCGCTGGAGCCGCCAGGTGCAGCGCCGCCCGTGGCTCCTCGGCGGGGTCGGCCTGGTCGTTCTCGTGGCACTGGCCATCCCCGCCTTCTCGCTGAAGCTCGGCTTCCCTGACGAGACCACCCAGCCGAAGTCGCGGATGAGCACGCAGTCGTACTACCTGCTCACCGCCGGGTTCGGCCCGGGATACACCGGGCAGTTGCTCGTGGCCGCCCAGCTTCCGAACCGGCAGTCGTCGACCGCGCTGGAGTCGCTGCGCTCACGGCTGCAGTCGGACGCGGACGTCATCCCGCAGACCGTGAGCCCGGTCATCCTCAATCCGGCAGGCGACACGGCGCTGATCAACCTCACGCCCAAGTCGGGGTCGCAGGCCGACGCCACAAAGGCGTTGGTGAAGCGCATGCGCAGCGACTACGTGCCGGCGGCGACGAGTGGCACCGGGATCAAGGCCCACGTGGGCGGCATCACCGCCATCTTCCTGGACCAGGACCGCGCCACCTCGTCTCGGCTGCCGGTGTTCATCGGCGTCGTGGTGCTCCTCTCGTTCCTGCTGCTGATGGGCGTGTTCCGCTCGGTCCTGGTCGCCCTCAAGGCGGCGATCATGAACCTGCTGTCGATCGCCGCCGCCTACGGCGTGCTCGTCATGGTCACCCAGTGGGGCTGGGGCAAGCAGCTCTTCGGCATCCACCACACGGGGCCGATCACCAACTTCATCCCGATGATGATGTTCGCCATCCTCTTCGGGCTGTCGATGGACTACGAGGTCTTCCTCTTGTCCAGGATCCGCGAGGAGTACCTGCGCACGGGCGAGAACGCCCTGGCCGTCGCCGACGGGTTGGCGGCCACCGCCAGGGTGATCACGGCGGCCGCGGCCATCATGATCTGCGTCTTCCTCGCCTTCGTCCTCGGCGACGAGCTGGCGATCAAGCAGATCGGGCTCGGCCTGGCCAGCGCCATCTTCATCGACGCCACCCTCGTCCGCATGGTGATCGTGCCGTCGACCATGGAGATCCTGGGCAACGCCAACTGGTGGCTGCCGAAGTGGCTGGACCCGCTCATCCCCCACATCGGTTTCGAGAGCGTGCACGACGCCGACCTGGAGGCCGAGCTGGCGGAGATCGGTGCCGAGGGCGAGCGCGTCGGTTAGTCGTAGGTCGCTTCCACCGACCACCGCCCACCTTCGACGCCGAGGAGGTGGGCGGTGCCGTCGGCGGCCACCATCTGCCAGCGGGCCCGGCGCCGGTGCGCAGCCGGGTCCCACCAGCGCTCGTCGACCGGCCACGGCCCCGCCCAGGCTGTGACCTCCGTCCATGGCCCGCCGTCGATCGACACCTTCGCAGGCTCGGCACTCGGCGCTCCCCGCCCGTCGACCGTCACGGGCTGACCGCGTTCGTCGACAACTTCGGCCCGCATCGGTATGCGGTGAACAGTGGCGGGTGAGGGGGCGGGGACCCGACCGGGCCACGGACTCGGCCCCTCTCTCCGTTCTTGGCGCAGAAATGTGCGGGGACCGCACATTTCTGCGCCAAGAACGCTCGTCGCGCCGGGCAGGGCGTCGCCCCACGGGACCAACTGGACCTGTTCGGCGGGGGTGCGGCCGCCTGCGGGGACGGCGGTAGTGACCGCTTCGGGGCCGAGGAGGCCCTGCACGTGGAGGAGGGCGCGGGCGGCCCGGTCGTCGAGAGCGCGGTCGCCGCCCCAGAAGCCGAGCTGGCGACCCTCGTCGGGCAGCACTTCCTCGGGCGCCAGGCGCAGGAGGGTGAGACCGGCGGTGGGGCCGTGGGCGTTCCTCTCGGACAGCCAGCCATCGAGCTGCCAGCGCACTCGTTCGGCCAACGCCAGCGGAGTGGCGCCTTCGAGTCGCCACCGGCGAACGAGGGTCTCGCCGTGTTCAGTCTCGGCCTCGACGCGCAAGCACGAAAGAGCCAGACCGCGCGCCGCCAGTTCGTCGCACAGCTGGTGGGCCAGGCCGCGTGCCGCGAACACAGCCGTCTCCACCCGCTCCGCC
>CADDZP010000337.1 GCA_902812475.1 Actinomycetota bacterium
ATCTCGCCCCGGGGGACGTCGAGGTCCAGCTGGTCGACGGCGGGTGTGCCGCTGAAGGTGCGCACGAGGCGGTCGGCCGTGATGGCACTGTCGATTGAAGGCGCTGTCATGGGTCCATACTCCAGGTCCAAACAGGCCATCGTCTGACCTGTTTCGGGCGGAAATTTCAGCCGTGTGGTTCGCTTCCCGCTCAGGTGATCCCGATCAGCGGGCGGGGTCCGAGGTCATCAGGTCGACCCAGCACGGGGCGCCGACGGGCGGGTTCTCACGGGTGGGCATGACGTCTCCTTCGCATCGTGTCGACGATTGTCGCCCTCTACGACGCCGCGTGGGCCATGGAGTAATCGGTCCGCGAAGATGCAGCCATGCAGCCGTTGTCCCTCACGGCCCGCCGCGCCTGGGGCGCCATGGCCCTCGGCGTCTACATCGGCATCATCGTGCTGGCCAACTGGCTCATCACCCGCTTCGGCGCCGTCGACGTCGGCTTCGGCCTCATGGCGCCGGCGGCTGTGTACGCGGCGGGCGCAGCGTTCACGGCCCGGGACGTCCTCCAGGACCTCCTCGGCAAGTGGTGGGTCTGCGGCGCCATCCTCGTCGGCGCCGCCCTGTCGGCGGCGTACGCCTCCAGCGTTCGGATCGCCGTGGGCTCGGGCGTGGCATTCCTCGTCAGCGAGTTCCTCGACTTCGCCGTGTACACGCCGCTGCGGGACCAGAACTGGCCCATCGCCGTGCTCGCCTCCAACGCCGTGGGCCTGGTCTGCGACTCGATCCTCTTCCTGTGGATCGCCTTCGGGAACTTCGACTTCCTGCCCGGACAGGTGGTCGGCAAGACGTGGATCACCCTCGCCTTCCTGCCTCTCCTCGTCCTCTGGCGCAACCAGTGGCGCGCGTTGGTCGCTGCTCCGGCGTAGGAGGAGTGATCCGAGGCGGCGGCGAAACTCACCCCCTGGTAATTAGGGGAGGGCTCGCTTCGCATGCGCCTGCGTCGTCGCACGATCATCACAGCACTGGCCGCTGTCGCCGTCGGGGGCACCGCCTTCGGGCCGGCCCTCGCCTCCACCACGCCGACGGCTGACCCGACCGTGCCAGCCGGCAGGGAGGTCGACCCGGTCGTCCTGACCGGTGCCTCGTTCCCGCAGTGGGCGGCGCCCGCCGAGGTCACCGCCAAGGTGCCGTCCGCCGCCGGCGCCAACTGCACGAGCGGCAACAACACCTGCAGCCACAACACCTACGAGCAGCCCGAGGTGGCCACGGGCGACAAGCTGGGCTCGGGTGTCGACGTCCGCAAGCTGCTCGGCTACCGGTGGAACGGCAAGAAGTTCGTGCAGATCCCCTTCCAGGTCGACGAGGTCGCGACCCGCTACATCTCCAACAACGCGTCGACGTTCTCGTTCTACAGCGAGACCGATCAGCACCCGACGTACGTTTTCGACCAAGAGCGGTTCCGCTGGACGAAGTCCGACCCGACCGACCCGTGCCACGCCATCCCCGACGGTCCGGCGACGACGCCCGACCCCGTCCCCGGCCTCGACACGAACGACGAGCTGTCGTTCATGGCTTCTGACGCGGGGCCCCAAGCACCCGGCAACGCCGACGTCCCCAAGGGCATCGTCGGCACATCGCGCGTCGAGGTGCGCGACCCGCTCCTGCCCGGCAAGGTCTCCTACGTCTACGTGATGCTCGCCGGCAACGACAAGCACGCACCGAGGCCGGCGTTCGACGCCAGCAACGGGTACGTGCGCTACCTGCCCGACGCCGACAGCGACACGTTCCTGTACTCGCAGTCGGCGTACGACTCCTACGGCAACGCGGCCAAGGGCCCGTACTTCGACCCGGCCACCAACACCTGCATCACCGACCCGACACAGTGGAAGCAGCGCCGGCCCAAGGACACGGCGTGGATCAAGACGCCGCACTACCAGTTCCGTTACGACGGCCGCTGGCTGATGACTGACGTGCAGGTGGCCCAGCCCGGCGTCACCAACAAGCTCGGCGACGACCCGACGACCTGGCAGTACGGCGCCGACCTCGTCGACCGCTGGAAGGCCCGTGCCTTCCAGCAGCGCCCCGGTGGCGAGACGCCCTGCTGTGGCTACGAGGAGGAGGCCAACAACTGGGGTGGCTCCTCCGTTCTGATGGGCTGGCGCGCCGGCCCGGTGCGGGTCATCCGCGCCACGTGGGGTTCGGACTCGGCCACCAACAACATCCGCACCGAGTACTTCTACCGGGACGAGTTCCGCACCGACGAGAACCTGCGCGTGCATCCCGTGCCGCCGGCCGACGGCATCTATGCCCAGTGGGACTTCAACGCCGGCAAGGTGTCGACCTACTACAACGCCTACGTGCCCGATGGCGTCCCCGCCGACGGCCGCAACGACGAGGTGTTCGGCAACACCCACCTGCACTCCGGCGCCGACGGCTTCCGCCTGCAGGACGGCGACCCGGTGCCCGTCGTCGGCCCGCAGGACGTCGGCACACCGGGCACCCACACCGGCAACTGCGGCGGTGGGCCGTTCGAGAAGGGCTGCATCGACAACGACGTCGATCTCCCGGACCCGACGTTCTCCGGGCCCATGGGGACGTTGAGCTACGAGGAGGTCACGGGGAAGAACGGAACGTGGGTCGACCGCACGACGGTCAAGCAGGTCACCGGCGGCACGGCCTACGGCCTCGTCACCGAGCCCTACTACCGGGACGACAGCTGCTTCGACGACGGCACCGGCAGCGATCCCGGGCCCCACGTCACCCCGCGGGCGACCGATCCCACCGTCGACAGCCTCGGCCAGCCGCGCGCCTGCTGGCTGCCGGCGGATGGCGACCCGTCGACGGCCTCACCCGCCGACCACTACTACCAAGGCGACATTGCAACCCACGGCGTGCACATCGAGCTGATTGCCGACTCCGACAACGCCTTCACCACCGTGCCGCTCGACGAGATCGACGCCGAGCAGACCGTCGTCCTTCTCCCCGGCGAGCGCGGCAACGTCGGCGAGCAGTACGGGCGAGGCGTCGAGAAACCCCTGCTGGCGACCGTCGTACCTCAGTAGAGCCCGCGTCGGCTACCCCGTGGCCACGCAGACGCGGTTGCGGCCGGAGCGCTTGGCTCGGTAAAGGGCGGCGTCGGCCGCCGCGAACGTCCCCGCCGGTGACACATTCGGGGCGCCGTTCGCACCAGGTGGCGATCAGCCGGTCGCCGATCTCGGCTGCCTCGGCCGCCACTTGGCGCAGGACTCCAACCACGCAGAGCGGTGACTTGGGTTCACTCTTCGGGCGTGGGCGCCAGGAGAACAGGCACATTTGGCCCGGGCTATGACGTCAATGGCCCTTGGCCGACCCGTGACTAGCCCGCTTCCGCCGCCCGTAGAGGTCGACGAGCTCGGTGGCGATCTGGGCCAGGACGTGGCGCAGCTCGGACGGCTCCACGACCTCGAGGCCGGCGCCCACGCCGGCGATCTCACTGGCGAGCGAGTACACGTTGTGGCCGCGCAGCTCGAGCTCGACACGCCCGTCCTCGCCTGTGGGGCCGATCTGGACCCGGCTGCCGAGGACCCATCGGCAGATGTGTACGGCGTCGGGGCTGGCCCAGGCGCGCGCGTGCACGGGGGTGCGTCGCTGCTCCACCTCGTCGGTGATCATGCGCCACGCCTCGGCCAGGTCGAATCCGTCGGGGCGGACGACCGGCTGACCCCGCGGCTCGACCGCAGTCATGCGGTCGACCCGGAACGTCCGCAGGCCGGCGTCGGTATTGCCGACGAGATACCAGATGGTGCCCTTGGCGGCCAGGCCGAGGGGATGGACCACGCGCGTGCTGGGTTCGCGGTTGCGGGCGACGTAGCCGAGGGTGATCTGTTCGCCGTCGACGACCGCCTTCTGGACGACGTCGAGGAGCGGCGGCGTGGGGCGGGGCCGCGTGTAGCCGTCCCAGCCGGCCGGGTCGACGACCACTGCCGTCGCCGCCGCTCCTCGAC
>CADDZP010000338.1 GCA_902812475.1 Actinomycetota bacterium
CCCTGTTCGCCTACCACCAGAAGGTCGTCGAGACCCAGGCGTTCGACCCGAGCGTGAGCCTGCTCATCCTGTTGATCGTCGTCATCGGCGGGGTGACGTCGCTGCCCGGCGCCATGCTCGGCGCCGCCTGGATCGGCGTGCTGCGCTACGGCGGCTTCAGCCCCCAGGTGCAGTCGCTGGCCAGCGGCGTCGGCGTCCTGCTCCTGCTGTGGGTGCTGCCCGGCGGCCTGGCCCAGGCCTTCTACGGCATCCGTGACTCGCTGCTGCGGTGGGTGGCCGAGCGCCAGGGCATCGTCGTGCCCAGCCTGGTCGCCGACGCCCAGGCCCCCGCCGACGTGTCCGTGATGCTGGCCGAGGGCAGCGAGAAGCCGATCGTGCCGGCCGCCATGGTCAGCGCCGTGGTGTGTCCGGTGTGCGGGGACGCGGTGGCGGTGGCCGAGGTCGCCGCCCACGAGCACTTCGAGCCGGTGCCGTCCTAGCGATGCCCACGTCGCTCGCCCGTCTGCGCAACCGCGTCGAGCCCGCCGTCGGCGGCGCCGCCCTGTTCCCGCTCGTCGTGCTCTTTCTCCTGTTCTTCTTCGACGAGTTCGACACGGCCGCCTTCGGCGTGCTCGCCCCCGACATCGAGCACAGCTTCCACCTGACCGACACGCGGTTCGGGCTCATCGTCATCCTCAACGTGTCGATCGTCCTGTTGCTGGCCGTGCCCGTGGGATGGCTCGGCGACCGCATGAAGCGCACCCGGCTGGTGATCGCCGGCGGCGTGCTCGCCGGCGTGTTCTCGTTCCTCACGGGGATCGTCGGCACCGTCGCCTTGCTCTTCGTCGTGCGCATCGCCAACGGCCTCGGGCGCCTGATCAACGAACCCGTGCACTCGTCGCTGCTCGCGGACTACTACCCGCCCGACTCCCGGGGCCTCGTCTACGCCGTGCACCGCACAGCGCCGCAATGGGGCATCGCCGTCGGCGCTGGCGTCGCCGGTGCCGTCGCCGCCCTGTTCGGCTGGCAGGCGGCGTTCATCGTCCTCATCGTGCCCATCCTGGTCACCGTGGTTGTCGCCCTGCGCCTGCGCGAGCCGCGCCGGGGCGCGACCGACGACCCCTCCTCTGCGGAGGAGGCCGAGGCCGAGGAACCGGTGCCGTTCCGCCAGGGGGCCAGGACGCTGTGGGCCGTGCCGACCCTGCGCCGCGAGTACTGGAGCTACATGTTCATCGGGGCGGGCGTGATCCCGCTCGCCTACCTCGTGCCGCTCTATTACAAGCGGGCCTTCGGCCTCGGGCCGTTCCCCCGCGGGCTGATCTTCGCAGCGAGCGGGCTGGCCAGCCTGGCCGGGCTGTTCATTGCCGACGCCTGACGAGCCAGTGGTTCGCCAAGGGCCCCGGCGAGCCGCTGCGCCGGGCCGGATGGGTGATCTCCCTCGTCGGCGTCGGCCTGGTCGTCGTGGCGCTGGCGCCCACGCTGTGGATCGCCCTGCCCGTCACCTTCGTCAACTACTTCGTCGCCGGCTTCTACTACCCGCCGTTCCTCGCCACCCAGGCGCTCGTGTCACCGGCGCGGGTGCGCACGCTGTCGTTCGGCCTCGGCGCTGTGTTCCTCGTCGTCGGCGTGTGGGTGCTCTTCTTCATCCCGGGCGTGGCCGCCGTCTCCGACAACCACGGCATCCGCTGGGGCCTGGGCGTGCTCGCGCCGTACTGGATCATCGGCGGGCTGGTGCTGAAGTCGGCGTCCCGCTACGTGGCCAAGGACTCGGCGGCGGCGCTCAAGTCGCTGGCCGCGACCGTGGCCATGCGCCGCCAGCGCTTGACCGTCGGCTCTCGTTCGCTGCTGGTCTGCGCCGGCGTCGACGTCGCCTATGACAGCGTGCAGGTGCTGTTCGGCGTCGACCTCGACGTGCAGGAGGGAGAGCTCGTCGCCCTGCTCGGCACCAACGGCGCCGGCAAGTCGACGTTGCTCAAGGCCATCTCCGGCCTGGTGGAGCCGGCGAACGGCTCGATCCTGTTCGACGGCGTCGACATCACCCACATGGATCCCCGCCCGCGGCTCGACCTCGGCATCGTGCAGATGCCGGGCGGGCGCAGTGTCTTCCCGACGCTGACCGTCGACGAATGCCTTCGCTTGGCCGGGTGGGCCCACCGGGACGACCCCGGCCACGTCCGTTCGGCCACTGCTCTTGCTCTGGAGCGCTTCCCCGTCCTGGCCGAGCGGCGGTCGACGATGGCGGGTGCCCTCTCCGGCGGTGAGCAGCAGATGCTGGGCTTGGCCATGGCCCTGATCTCCAAGCCGCGCCTGCTGATGATCGACGAGCTCAGCCTGGGCCTGGCGCCGACGATCGTGTCCCGCTTGGTCGAGATCGTGCGGGCCATCCACGAGCAGGGCACGACGGTGATCGTCGTGGAGCAGTCCGTGAACGTGGCCCTCACGCTCGCCCAGCGCGCTGTGTTCATGGAGAAGGGCGAGGTGCGCTTCACCGGTCCCGCCGGCGACCTGCTGGAGCGCCCCGACGTGCTGCGCTCGGTGTTCCTGGAGGGAGCGGCGTCGGCGTTGGGCGTGGCCGCGACCAACGGGAAGTCGTCGTCTTCGGACGGGCGGCGCCGCAAGAAGAAGACCGAGCCCGCCGCGGAGATTCTCACTGCGCCGACGCTCCTGGAGCTGTCGTCGGTCAGCGTGCGCTTCGGTGGTGTCACCGCTGTGGACGCCGTCGACCTCACCGTCGCCGAAGGCGAGATCGTCGGCTTCATCGGCCCCAACGGCGCCGGCAAGACGACGCTGTTCGACATCGTCTCCGGCTTCATGCGCCCCGACAGCGGGCGGGTGGTGTTCGCCGGCGAGGACGTCACCACGTGGTCCGCCGATCGCCGGGCCCGGGCCGGCATGGGACGCTCGTTCCAGGACGCCCGCATCTTCCCGTCGATGACCGTGGCCGAGAACATCGCCGTCGCCCTCGAGCGGCATCTGGCTGTGCGCGATCCCGTCGCCGCCGCCCTGGCGCTGCCTGCGTCGACGGAGAGCGAGACCGAGGCGGCGTGGGAGGTGCACGAGCTGATCGAGGTCGTCGGCCTCGGCGCCTTTCGGAACAAGTTCGTGGGCGAGCTCTCCACCGGGACCCGCCGGATCGTCGACCTGGCCATGGCCATCGCCCACCGGCCCCGGCTTCTGCTCCTCGACGAGCCGAGCTCCGGCATCGCCCAGCGCGAGGCCGAGGCCCTCGGTCCCCTGCTGTTGCGGATCCAGCGCGAGCTCGACTGCGCGTTGTTGCTGATCGAGCACGACATGCCACTGGTGACGTCGGTGGCGCCCCGACTCGTCGCCCTCGAGCTGGGCAGCGTCATCGCCGATGGCCCGCCCGCCGACGTCGTCAACCACCCCCAAGTCGTGGCCTCCTACCTCGGCACCGACGAGGCGGTGATCGAACGGTCCGGCAAACGCCGATGAGCTCACTTCCGTGGCGCCCTGCACACCAACAACCTCTCCAAAGTTGGATACGTGCTCCGTTTGTGCCCGCTTTCAGAGCGCTATTCGAACATCGGAGAGGTTTTGGGGCGTCGGCCGACGTGGCAGGTGGCGCTGGGAGCGGCCGATGATTCGGCGGCTCGTGGTTGTCGGTGTGGCGCTGGCCGTGGCGGGAGCCTGGTTCGTGGTGACGGCGCCGTCGGGCGGCGCCGCCGGCCAACTGAAGACGGCGTGGTGGTGGCAGGGCGAGGCGACGACGGGAGCCGTTCCTCCGCCGCCGACGGTGCCCGATGGCGGCCTGTGGGTGTCGTCGAACGCGGCCGGAGCGCAGTCGATCTCGGCTGTACGGGTCACGCTCGACCCGGGCGACGCCGCACCGACGCTGTCGCTCGACGTCCACAACTCCGTGCCG
Source organism: Actinomycetota bacterium (assembly GCA_902812475.1). GTDB lineage: Bacteria > Actinomycetota > Acidimicrobiia > Acidimicrobiales > AC-14 > CADDZP01. The sequence continues at coordinate 3,863 of CADDZP010000338.1, forward strand.
CCGAACGAAGCAGAGGTCGTCGCCTACCCGACGTCGACCGCGTGGGCGGCCGGCGGCGGCCAGCCGTGGTCCAGCAAACCCGCCTACGACGCCAACGG
>CADDZP010000339.1 GCA_902812475.1 Actinomycetota bacterium
GTCGGCCGCCTGGCGGTTCGCGGACGTGTGCCGATCGGCTACCACAACGACCCCGAGAGGAGCGCCCGGACGTTCGTCGAGGTCGACGGCGTGCGCTGGACGCTGCCCGGCGACATGGCCACCGTCGACGCCGACGGCAGCATCCGCCTGCTCGGCCGGGGATCGCAGTGCATCAACACCGGCGGCGAGAAGGTGTATCCCGAAGAGGTCGAGGCTGCGGTGAAGTCGCACCCAGGTGTGGTCGACGCCGTCGTCGTCGGCCGACCCGATCCCAAGTGGGGCCAGCGGGTGGTCGCACTCGTGCAGCTCGCCGACGGCCAGCGGCTCGAGCTCGCCGACGTCGACGCCCACTGCCGCCCCAAGCTCGCCGCCTACAAGCTGCCGCGCGACCTCGTCGTCGTCGACAAGATCCAGCGGTCACCGACCGGCAAGCCCGACTACGCGTGGGCACGCCGCGTCGTCGCCGTCGACACATGACGTGATCGGCTCGCCGCTGCCGGCCTCCGTGCGTTGACTGGTCGAGCCCGCCGACCACTGATGCACGAAGGCTCGGCGCCCCTTCGCGTTCTTGCGCCAAGAACGGAGGATGACAGGCTGACGCCGGGCAGCGCGGACGGTCAGCTGGTGGCCTGGCGCGTCCCGAGCGTGACGTCGACCGACTGGCGGGACTGGTTGCGGAGGATGGTCACGGAGACCTTGTCGCCCGGCTTGTGTGACTGCATGGCCGACGTCAGGTCGTCGGCCGACTGCACCTGGTGACCTCCGAGGGCGACGATCTCGTCGCCGGCCTGGATGCCCGCCTTGGCCGCCGGAGCGCTGGGGTCGACCGCCTGCACGAGGGCGCCGCCCTGGCCGTCGGTCACGCTTACGCCGAGGAAGGCCTGCCCGCCCTGCTGGGTCGAGCCCGCGTTCGACGACCCGCCCTTGCGGAGCTGGTCGATCACGGGCTTGGCCTTGTCGATGGCGATGGCGAAGCCGATGTTCTGGGCGTCGCCGCTCGTCGCCGTGTTGATGCCGACGACCTGGCCGGCCGCGTTCACAAGGGGACCGCCGGAGTTGCCGGGGTTGATGGCGGCATCGGTCTGGATGAGGCCGCTGAGGCTCTCGGCGGCCCCGCCACCTTCGCCGCCGGCGTCGATCGAGCGGTTCAACGCCGACACGATGCCCTCGGTCACCGTCATCCCGCCTTGGAGGTTCAAGGCGTTGCCGATGGCGATGACGCTGTCGCCCACCTTGAGGTCGGACGAGTTGCCGAGCTGGGCGACGGGCAGGTTGCTGACGCCGTTGATCTTGACCAGCGCCAGGTCGGCGCTGCGGTCGATGCCCACCAGCGAGGCGTCGTGGGACTGGGTGTCGCTGCCGACGGTGACCTTGATCGACGTGGCCCCGTTGACGACGTGGGCGTTGGTCAACAGCTGGCCGTCAGGGGTGAGGACGATGCCCGTGCCGGCGCCGCCCGACGGGAAGAAGGTGCCCGGGCTGAAGTCCTGGGTGCGGACATAGGCCACCGCCGGTCCGACCTTGGCGAGGATGCCCTGCACGTCGGAAGGCTGGGCGATGACGCTCGAGTTCCGCGACGACCCGCTGGTCGCCGGGGCGACGACCGTCTTGGTGTCGTGGGACATGAGGGTGGACACACCTGCGCCTGCACCGGCCCCGGCCAGCACGCTGACGGCGACGATCGCCGCCAGCCAGCTGCGTGGCCGGACCGGCGCAGCGGGGGACGACGGCGGGGTCGGTGGAACCCCACCGCCGCTTTCGCCCGAGTCGGGGTCCTCGGGCGGGGGGAACGGGTACTGCTCGGCGGTCTCGTCAGAGGCGTCGAAGGTGTCGAAGTCGAGAGCGTCGGACGGCATGGCCCGATGCTCGGGCTTCGCGCTTTGAGGATCCTGGGTGTCCGCCGAGAACGCCCGCACAGTTCCGCTCCGTCGGTCGCTGGTTGCGGTTGGCAACTGCGGCTTTGCAAGGGGCCGGCGGTGCCGGGCGTGAACTGGTGCATCCGAGTGGTCGTTGGCACCGGACGAACCGCTCACGTCACAGCCCTACGGGTGCATGAGAACCGCTTCACGAGTTTGAACGGCTGGAATGGCTGTTCCAATTCGGGCATACCTAGGCAACCGGAGCAGGCCAACAGCCACACGGGCGCTTGAAAGCGGGGGCCGCCCTCGCACGGCCGAAGAAACCTCTCCAAGATTCAATATCGCCGGCCCGAACGGGCACGAACGGAGCGATCTCGCGACCTTGGAGAGGTTCGGGGCGCGAGTTGACAGCGAAACCATGGAGCGACCCCTTCGGAGCCGCATTTGACAACCGCAAGCCCGACGAACCGGCGTCACAGCTCCACGTCGGAGCCGACCCCTTCGGAGCCGCAGTTGGCGCCCGCAAGCCGCGACGGACGCGACCGCCACGACCAGCTCAGCGGGAAGGGACGGTGCGGTTCCAGATGTCGTTGCACTCTTCGCAGACGTCTTCGGGGATGACGCCGGTCCGCATCAGCAGGGCGAAGAGCTTGCATCCGAGGCAGTAGGCGAACACCGACTCGAGGGTGGCCGCCACCAGCACCAGGGCGACGAGGACGTCGGCGGCCGAAGCCGAGCCGAATCCGAAATAGGCCACGACCGCCCCAACCGTCAGGGTGGCGCCGATGCCCTGGGCGAAGCGCTTGGGCGGACCGGGGACGGGCTTGTTCACGCCCAGCCGCGGTGTGACGCCGCGGGTGACGACCTGGCCGAGCGGGCTCAGCGTCGGGCCGGTGACCACCCGAGCCACGAAGCCGTAGGCGAGCGGGATCAGCAGCCAGTGCCAGCCGAGCACCAGCACGAGCAGGGTCATCACCACGACACCGCCCGCCACCAGCCGGGCGGACACCTCGTTGACCGGATTGGGGAACCGGAAAACTGACCTCATCTGTCGTCTTTGTACCCAACGGCAGATGCAGCCAGGCTCTTCCCGGGCCCGCTAGTTCAGGACGAAGCTCCGGGTCTGGGTGCCGCCCGGCGTCCCCGGCTGAGGAGCGTTGGGGTTCCAGTGCTGGCGGATCTGGCCGAGCGTGGTGCGGTCCATGATGCTGCGGGCCGCCGCCTTGCCGTTCGTGACGACGGCGTTGACGGCGACCGTGTCTCCGTTCTTCACGTTGCCGATGCCGTCGCGGCCGGCATTGACGGCGGTGTTCTGGTCGACCGAATACGTCTTGGTGAACCCGTCCACCGACTTCACCGTGATCGAGTCGGAACTCACCGATGTCACCTGGCCGGTCTGCACGTCGACGGTGCGGTACCCGCCGGAGCCGTCCGGCTGGACGAACTCACCGTGGATGGCGCCCATCGGACCCGCCATGCCACCGGGACCGCCCTTGAAGCGGCCGCCTCGGGGACCGCGCCCGAGCCCGGGGCCGCCCGGACCGCCGGGGAGCGTGGTCGATGGTGACGTGGTGGTCGACGACCCGCTCGTCTGGGCCACGGCCACACCGATCCCGCCGACGAGGAGGACGGCGGCGACGACGCCGACGACGGTCAGCCGCCGCCGGCGAGGGGAACGGGAAGGGGAAGGAATCTCGTACTCCATGTCCCCACTATCGCCAACCAACCTGGGAAACCGGTCAGAAAGCTGGGTGCAGGCTTTAGCGGCCGCACATCGGTGCGGTGGTCCACTGGCTCCAGCCGCTGCGCTGCTGGAGGGTGACGGCCATGGCGTCCTGCACCCACGGCGGAGCGTCGCTCGCCGTGCCCGGCTGGCCGAGGGAGTGCCAGGTCGAGTCGAGGAACTGGTAGGCGCCACCGCCGGCGGCGCTGTAGTTGTTGCTGGACTCCATCTGCCGGATGCAGGCCCAGACGCCGCCGAGCGGTGCCCACCCGGGAGGCATCGGGGGCCAGCCGTTGAACGACGTCAGGAAGCCCGCCGCACGGGGCGGAGGAATAGCCGCGGCGGCCAGCGCCCGAGAGCGCGCTGCGGCCTCGG
>CADDZP010000340.1 GCA_902812475.1 Actinomycetota bacterium
TGACATTGGTTCGCGCGCTCACTGGGCGCCGCCTTCGGCGGCTGGCCCCTGATCGGGCCGAGCTGTGACATTGGTTCGCGCGCTCACTGGGCGCCGCCTTCGGCGGCTGGCCCCTGATCGGGCCGAGCTGTGACATTGGTTCGCGCGCTCACTGGGCGCCGCCTTCGGCGGCTGGCCCCTGATCGGGCCGAGGTGTCACATTGGCTCGCTCGCTTCGCTCGCTCACGACAACGCTCCCAGCCGGGACTGCAGCGGCGCGGCGGCGACGTGGCACAGCGCCAGGGCCAGGGCGTCGGCCGCGTCAGGCGGCCTGGGCACCTCGGGCAGACCGAGCAGCGACTGGACCATACGTTGCACCTGCTCCTTTCCGGCGGCGCCGTAACCGGCGACGGCCTGCTTCACTTGGTTGGGCGTGTACTGGACCACGACGCACCCGGCCTGCGCCGCCGCCGCCAGCACCAGCCCGCTGGCCTGGCCCACCGACATCGCCGTGCGCACGTTGACCTGGAAGAACAGACGCTCGACAGCAACCACGTCAGGCCGGAGATCGACAAGCAGCTCGCGCAGGTCGGCGTCGAGGGCGGCCAGGCGAGGGCCGTCGCCGTCGGCGTGTTGACGACGCCGCCGTCCCAGCCGTTGCCGGAGCGCCTGGCCGCGCGCCGACTCGACGCAGCCGTATCCGCAGCGGGACACGCCCGGGTCGATACCCAGTACGAACACGCGTTCGGAACGCTACCGCGACGCGTCGCCGCGGGCGCGGATACCGTGAGCGCCGATGGAGCTATCCGGACGCAGAGTGCTGATCACAGGCGCCTCTCGCGGCATCGGACAAGCCCTCGCCGAACGGTTCACCGCCGCTGGCGCCCGGGTCGCACTTGTTGCCCGGTCCGAAGGGCCGCTGAAGGAACTCGCTGCCCGTCTCGGGGGCACCGCCCACCCCACCGACCTCGGCGACCGGGACGCGGTCGCCGGCCTCATTGACCGCATCGAGGCGGAAGGCGGGCCCGTCGACGTCCTTGTCAACAACGCCGGCGTGGACATGACCGGCTCGTTCCTCAAAGCAACTGCGGACGACGTCGAGGCCCTGTACCGCCTCAACCTCATCACACCCGTCGAGCTCTGCCGCCAAGTCGTACCCCGGATGCTCGGCCGGGGCGGCGGGCACGTCGTCAACGTCTCGTCGGTCGCGGGTGTGGCGGCCTTTCCGGGCATGGCCCTGTATGCGTCGTCCAAAGCGGGGCTGAGCCACTTCACCGCGATGCTGCGCCTCGACCTGCGTGGCCTGCCGATCGGTGTCACGCTCGTCGAGCCTGGTCCCGTCCCCACCGAGATGTTCGAGGCCAGCTTCGGATACCAGCCAACCAACGAGAGCTGGAACCGGACATTCGGCATGCACCTGACCGCCGAGGTGCCACCCGCAACGCTCGCCGGTGCCGTCGTCGACGCGGTCGCCCGTGGGAAGCGGCACGTCCGGCTCCCTCGCCGCCTCGCGCCGTTCGCCCTGTTGGCCGAGACGCCCCGTCGGGTCGCTGAGCTCATTCTCACTGGGATCAAGCACCAGGAGGACTGATGGACCTCGTCCTGCGCAACGGCAAGCTGGTCGACGGCACGGGCGCGCCCGCCCGCGCCGCTGACGTCGGGGTGGAGAACGGCCGCATTGCCGCCGTCGGCGACGTGCCCGCCAACGGCGCCCGTGAAGTCGATCTCGACGGCCTGGTGCTCGCACCCGGCTTCGTCGACATCCACACCCACTACGACGCCCAGGTGCTTTGGGACCGCGATCTGACGCCCTCGTGCTGGCACGGCGTCACCACCGTGGTCATGGGCAACTGCGGGTTCGGCATCGCCCCCACTCGTCCCGAGCACCGTTCGACGATCGCCCGTACCCTCGAGAACGTCGAGGGCATGTCGGTCGAGGCCCTCGAAGCAGGGATCCCCTGGACGTTCGAGACGTTCCCCCAGTATCTCGATGCGCTCGAGGCCGAGCCGACCCGGCTCAACGTCGCCGCCATGATCGGCCACACGCCCCTGCGCCTCTACGTCCTCGGCGACGAGGCCACCGAGCGTCCGGCCAGGGACGACGAGGTCGACCGCATGCGGGCCGTGGTGGCCGAGGCGTTGACCGCTGGCGCCCTGGGCTTCGCCACGTCCAAGTCCCCCACCCACGCCGGAGCCGAGGGCAAGCCCGTGCCCAGCCGCCTGGCCGACATCGACGAGGTGTACCGGATCGCAGAGGCCGTCAAGGCCCACGGGCGGGGCGTCATGCAGATCACACCCGGCGAGGGCCTGTTCGTGAACGAATTCGCCGAGCTCACCAAGCGCACCGGCGTGCCCGTCTCCTGGACGGCGCTGCTCACCGGCATCGGGCCGCCGGGCACCGCCATCAACCTCCTCGACATGACGGCCGAGGCGGGCGAGAACGTCTGGCCCCAGATCGCCTGCCGACCGCTGGTGATGCAGATCACGTTCGAGGACCCCTTCGCCTTCTCGTCGAACGAGGCCTTCAAGGAGGTGCTGGAGACGCGGCGCGACCGGCGGGCGGCCGTCTACGCCGATCCTGCCTGGCGCGAGCGGGCCCGCAAGCAGGCGGGCAGCGTCTTCGCCACCAATTGGGACAAGACCACCATCGCCGAGAGCGAGCGCCACCGCGACCTGATGGGTCGTTCTCTGGCCGACATCGCCGCCGAGCGCGGCGTCGAACCGCTCGATGCCGCCATCGACCTGGCGTTGGAGGAGAACCTCGAGACCCGCTTCCGTGTCGTGCTCGCCAACGACGACGAAGACGAAGTGGGCCAACTCCTCCAGGACGAGCGCGCCGTGCTGGGTCTGTCGGACGCGGGTGCCCACGCCAGCCAGCTGTGCGACGCCTGCTTCTCCACCCACCTGCTGTCGCACTGGGCCCGGGACAAGGGCGTGCTCACCCTGGAGCAGGCGGTGTGGCGCCTCACCGGTCAGCCCGCCCAAATCTTCGGCATCGGCCACCGGGGCTTGGTGCGCGAAGGGATGGCCGCCGACCTCGTGGCCTTCGACCCCGACACCGTCGGCGTCACCGAGCTGGAGCGGGTGTGGGACCTGCCGGCCGGTGCCGACCGCCTCATCGCCCGCAGCACCGGCGTCGAGCACGTGTGGGTCAATGGCGAGCCGATCCGTCAGAACGGCGCCGACGTCGCCGGCGCCCGCCCCGGCACGTTGCTGCGGGGCGGCCAGGCCTCCTGAGCTGAACGGCGCTACCAGCGGCCCCCGCGCACGAGCGTGGTGGGGATGGTCACCAGGAGGAGTCGGACGTCGCGCTGCAGCGACCAGCGCTCGATGTAGTCCAGGTCGAGCCTGATCATGTCGTTGTAGGAGAACGAGCCGTCGCGCATGACCTGCCAGGGGCCGGTGATGCCGGGGCGCACGTCGTGACGGCGGCGGGCAACGGGATCGAAATGCTCCGCCGGGACCGGCAACGGCCGCGGCCCGACAAGGCTCATGCCGCCGGCCAGCACGTTGAACAGCTGCGGCAGCTCGTCGAGGGAGAAGCGCCGCAGCACGCGCCCGACAGGTGTCACCCGTGGGTCGTCGACGACCTTGAACAACAGCCCATCGGCGATGCTCGCTTCGCGGAGGACGTCGTTGTCCCGGTCGGCTCCGGGCACCATCGACCGGAACTTCCACATCCCGAACTCACGGTTGTCGAATCCGAGGCGCCGCTGCCGGTACAGGATCGGCCCGCCGTCCGCCAGCCAGACGGCGAGGGCGATCACCGCCATCAGCGGGAGCACGAGCAGCAGCACCGCCGCGGCCACGACGACGTCGAACGCCCGCTTGACGGCCGCCTGCCGAAGCAGTCCCGGCGACGTCGCGGACCGCTGAATGCCGTGGTCAGCGAGCACGGACGGCACGGACGTCTTGGGCCACGAGCAGCCAGCCGGCGGCCA
>CADDZP010000341.1 GCA_902812475.1 Actinomycetota bacterium
GGCTCGGGCCGACCTCGAGCGCCAGCGGCTCAGAGCCCTCGAGCTGCTCGCCCGTGCCCGGTTGGATGCCGGCGATCAGCTCGGCGCGGTCGAGGCCGCCGAAGCGGCGATCGCCGCCGATCCCTACCGCGAGTCAGCTCATCGGTTGGCCATGGCGGCCCACGCCGCCTCGGGAAGCCGCGGCGAAGCCCTGCGCGCCTACGAGCGCTGCCGCCGGATCCTGGCCGGGGAGCTCGGCGTGCGTCCCGCACCCGAAACCGAAGCTGCCTACGTGGTGCTCCTGGGCGAGGAGCCCGACATCACACCGGCCGCAGCCCCGTCCACGGGGATGGCGAGCGTTCCCGTACAGCTCACGAGCTTTGTCGGGCGCGACGAGGAGCTGCGCGCCGTCGACGACGAGCTCGCCCACCGCCGGGTCCTCACGCTCACGGGGGTGGGCGGCGTCGGCAAGACCCGCCTCGCCATCGAGGTGGCCCACCGCAACGCCGACCAGATGCATGGCACGTGGTTCATCGACTTGGCCGCGATCGACGACGAGGCGACGGTCGCCGACGTTTTCGCCTCGACGCTGGGCGCGTCCACGCAGTCAGGGTCCTCGATCGATGAGGCGATCGTCGGGTTTCTCGGCGGCCGCTCAGCGCTGATTGTCGTCGACAACTGCGAGCACGTGCTTGATGAGGCGGGGCGCCTCGTAGATGTGATCGCCAGCGGGTGTCCTGCGACGACTGTCCTCGCAACCAGCCGAGAACCGCTGGGGGTCCCGGGCGAGTTCGTCTTCCCGCTGGAGCCGCTCGCCGTCGGTCGTCCAGACGATCTCGCGACCAGCCCTGCGGCCCGGTTGTTCGTCGATCGAGCGCGCGCCGCGAGAGGCGGATTCGACCTCACCAATGAGAACCGCTCCGCCGTCGGCGAGCTCTGTGAGGGTCTAGAAGGGATCCCTCTCGCCCTGGAGCTGGCAGCGGCCCGGACGCGGACGATGACACCCGCCGAGATCGTTCGTCGGCTCGATCGACAGCTTTCACTCGGCGGGACGCGGCACGGTCGATCCGGCCGTCACGAGACGCTGCGCGCCGCCATCGATTGGTCGTACAACCTGTTGGAGAGCACCGATCGCGAAGTCCTCCATCGCCTGTCGGTGTTCTCCGGTACGTTCGACCTCTCTGCCGCCGAAGCGGTCGTGGCCGGCGACGGCATCGACGTACTCGATGTCGCCGACGTTCTCGCCCACTTGGTGGACAAGTCGCTTGTCTCCGCGAAGGACGTCAGCGGCGAAACCCGGTACCGGCTGCTCTACGCCATCCGCGAATACGCCGGGGGGTTGCTCGGTGACGACTTCGAGGTCCGTGCTCGCCATGCGAGGCACTACACGGAGCTGGCGCTGACCATCGGGGCCGGACTGCTCGGGCCGGACGAACTCCTGTGGCGCGGGCGGTTCACGACTGAGATCGACAACCTCCGTTCTGCGATCTCCTGGGCTTCCGCGAACGGACTAATGGCTCAGGCGGTGTCGGCGCTCGTCTCGCTCTGCCAGGTGACGTGCGCCCTGGAAGAGGTTTGGTCGTGGGCCACGAGTTCGGCCCAGGCGACCGATCCCCCCGAAGAGGACTTGTGGCCTGCGGTGCTCGCCGCGTCGGCGTGGGACCAGCTTTGGCGCGGTCAGCTCGAAGAGGCCAGCGACCTCGCCTCTCGGGCGCTGTCAGCATCAAAGATCGATACCCCCAGGGCGGCGTACGCCAAGTCAAGAGTGCTCTCGGCTGCGACGGCTCTGGCGCTCCATAGGGCCGAAGGGACCGCAACCGCTCACCCGCTCGCACGTGAGTGGCACAAGTTGGCCGAAGCTCTCGGCGATCCGTACGAACTCGCCCAGTCCGAGAACATGCTCGCCGTGATCGAGTACTACCGCGGTGAACGCGGGACCGCCCTTGCGGATGCCGCACTGGCGTCGGCTCGCGCCATCGGGCAGCCCACGATGCTGGCCCTCACGCTCGCGCATGCCGTGGCCATGACGCGGGTCGCAACCGATCCCGACGCGACCTGGGACGCACTGGATGAGGCACTCGCTTTGGCGCGCAGTGTCCACAACGCATACGCGACCTCGACCATCCATGTGGTCCGTGCCGCCATGCGCACGAGCGCTGGCGATGCCCGCGGGGCGGCGCTCGACTGGCTCGAAGCGGCTGTCACCGGCCATCGCCGTGGCGACCGCTGGCAGACGGCCCTCAACATCGCAGGTGTCGCGGCGGAACTCGCGACGGCCGGTGACCTCTCTACGGCCGCAACCATCACCGGGTGGGCAACAACCGTCACCGGCCGGGCGCTCGACCCGTTGGGCAACTATTTCGGGCTCGGCAGCTATCAGTCAGGCGACGGGCATGGACGCCTCGACCTGCTCAGCGAACGCCTTCCGGCTGCCCGGTACGCCGAACTGACGCGGGCGGGTCAGGCAATGAGCGACGACGAGATCCTCGTGTTCGCCCGCCGCGCCCTTGAGGCTCGGGGGCCGACGTCACAGCATGACACGTCGGATCGTCACGACCCTGGCGATAGAACCGACAATTGCGTGTCCCGCCCATCGACCTGAGAGCGAACCTCCAGACGGAAGACCGGCGAATGAGGGTCGCGCTGGCGCCGGAAGCTGACGATTGCGTCACGGTTTGTGCCTACAACGTGCCTATAGCTCGGGCGATGAGTGGCCTCGGGTGGTCACGAACAGTCAATGCAGACCGGGCTTGACCAGCGTCTGTGTCTGAGACAGGCATAGAGCACATCCCCGCTGCTCAGCTTTTTTTCCCCAAGCTGGGAACGCGAGTTCGATTCTCGTCGCCCGCTCTCATGGAAAGGCGCTGGTCAGGCTCTGAGCCCGGGTCCGCGGCGCGTTCTCAGCTTCGGCCGCCGTGGTGCGTTTCGGTGCGATTCAACGACCGAACGGCGGTCGTGCCTTCTCTGTGCGACATGGCGAAGCGCGCCGCGCATGGCCGCTGACCTCGGCAGACGTCCGGCCGAACAGACCCTCGGCGCCCCCCGCCGGTCCGGTCGCGTGGTGCCATTCGGGTGCCATTCAGGTCCGCGGCCCTGGATTGCGAAGAGCTCCCGGCAGCCCCCGTCAGCGGGTGGCGCCGGTGTCGAAGCGCGCGTCGAACGCCTCCACGTCCTCGATCGCCAGCGCGGCCGAGACGCGGTGGAAGGTGGCCGTGAAGCGGTCGAGGAAGCCGGCTTGGCCCAACACGAGAGCGAACCGTGCCTGCCATCCAGGGACGAAGCCGACATCGCATCGCCAGGACACGAACTGCTCACTCGCATCGGGCGCGTACAGACGCAGCTCGACCTCCGCGAAGGTCACCTCGGCGACCTGGCCACCGATGCCGATGCGCGCCGTATCGACGCTTCCTGCGAGCTCGACGCCCGCGAGGTCGGCGAGCCACGCCGCGGCAGGCACGTTCTCGGCGCCCGTGTCGACCAGACCCACACGTGGCGCGGTCTCGACCTCGGGACCGGCGAGGCTCACGGGCACAACCGGCCGCAGGACCTCACGGTCCCGCAAGGGTCGGCGTTCAGCCGCGTACGGATAGAGCCAGGGAAACGACGCCGCGACCGCCAGCGTCAGTGCCCGCCGACGAAGAGGGACTCGTCCTCGGTGGGGGCTCGCATCGTGGCGACGTTCCGGAGACCCTTGGCCCGGATCTCGGCCTCGAGCTCCTGGGGCGTGTCGGCCACCAGCACGACCTCGTCGGTCTTCATGTCGACGGCGACGTACTTGCCCGGATAGCGCTCCAGGTGCCAGTAGCGCGGCATGCCTCCATGATGCCAGCCGCCCCAACGCTCGGACGACCGACAGCTCGACAGACCAGGTGCCCGGTCCCGGCGGTCAAGCGAGCGGCACCCCGAAGCCGATCCCAGACCATGGCCAAACCACG
>CADDZP010000342.1 GCA_902812475.1 Actinomycetota bacterium
TATCGCTGCCGGCGGCTCGGGTCGCTCCTCGGGGCGGTCGTACTCGCTCATCCCCATACCCTTGCACGTACCGAGAAGCGGGGACGTAGCCCAATTGGCAGGAGGCAGCCGCCTTAAGAGCGGATCAGTGGGGGTTCGAATCCCTCCGTCCCCACCCCGATGTGAAAACTCGGGCACTTGCCTGGTTCACTCGCATCTGTGAGCGAGCGCAAGCGAGCGAACCAATGTCACAGCGTTCCCGTTCACGGGCGGCCGCCGAAGGCGGCGCACTCGTGAACGAGGCTGAGCGCTGGGTGGAGTTCGGTGTGTACCTGCGCCAGCAGCGGGACAAGGTCGGGCTGAGCCGCCGGGAGGCGGCCCGGCGCTCGAAGGTCCCCGAGTCGGTGTGGAAGGACCTGGAGACCGGTCAGAAGACTTCCTACGGCGGCGTGCGGGTGCTGCCCAACCCGGGCGCCGACGTCCTGGCCAAGATGGCCAACGTCCTCGACGTCAGCCCCGAGGAACTGACCCGCCACGTCGGCCGCACGACGAGCCGCGCCCGGTCGGCGGCCGCCGCCGCGTCGCGCAACAGCACCACGCCGCTCGTGCAGAAGATCGCCCGCCTGGACGATCGCGACCGGCGCCTGGTCGAGAACCTCGTCGACCAGATGCTCGATGGCGACTAGCTCAGCTCAGTGCTTGGCGCGGTGGAGGACCTGCAGCTCGGTGAAGCCGTAGTAGCCCCACGTCCCGTTCTCGACGCCTAGACCGCTCCATTTGGCGCCGCCGAAGGGCTGGTGGGGCGCCAGGGCCAGGTGGGTGTTGACCCACGCCGTGCCGCACTCGAGACGCTCGGCCACCTGGGCGGCCCGGTCGGCGTCGCCGCCCCAGACCGATCCGCTGAGCCCGAAGTGGGTGGCGTTGGCCCGGTCGACGGCGTCGTCGATGTCGCGGTAGGGGATGACCGGCAGCGCCGGGCCGAACTGCTCCTCGTCGACGATGCGGGTGCCGTCGGAGACGTCGGCGAGGATCGTCGGCTCGAAGAAGTTGCCCGGGCTGTCCATGGCCTTGCCGCCGGCGACGGCCCGGGCGCCGCTCTTGAGGGCGTCGGCCACCAGGTCGGAGACCCGGTCGAACTGCGGCCGGTTGTTGATCGGGCCCAGCTGTGTCTCGGGATCGCTGCCCGGGCCGACCTTGGCCGAACGGGCGTGCGAGGCCAGGGCCTCGACCACGTCGTCGTAGATGCGCTCGGGGACGTACACCCGCTTGATGGCCGAGCAGATCTGCCCGTTGTTGGCGAAGGCGTAGCGGTAGACGCGGTCGGCCACCTCGGCGGCGTCGACGTCGTCGAGGAGGATGGCCGGGTCGTTGCCGCCCAGCTCCAGCGTCGTCCGCTTGAGGTCGGGGGCGGCCGCCGCCGCCACCTTCTTGCCGGTGGCTACGGATCCCGTGAAGCTGATCTTGCGCGGCATCGGGTGTGACGTCATCCACGCACCGAGGTCGTCGCCCCCGCTGACGACGTTGAAGACGCCCGGTGGGAACACGTCACGGAGCAGCTCGCCGATGCGCAGCGTCGTCAGCGGCGTGAACGGCGAAGGCTTCAGCACCATGGTGTTGCCGGCCAGCAGGGCCGGCGCGATCTTCCACGAGGCGAGCGTCACCGGGAAGTTCCACGGCGTGATGGCGCCGACGACACCGAGCGGCTTGCGGACGACCTCGACGAACGCGCTGTCGTCGTCCTGGATGACTTCACGCGGCAGCTCGAGGTCGGCGTAGTACTGCAGCCACATGCCGGCGGCGAAGATCTCGAGGTTGGCGTCGCTCAAAGGCTTGCCTTGCTCGGATGTCAGGACGGGGGCGAGCTCGCCCGATGCGCCCAGGAGGATGGCGGCGGCCTGGCGCAGGGCGTCCCGCCGGGCGCCCTCGTCGGCCCTCCAGTCGCGGAACGCCTTGGCCGAGGACTCCATCGCCGCGTCGAGCTGCTCCTTCGAGCAGTCGGGCGCTTGGGCGTAGACCTCGTTGGTCGCGGGATCCAGAACGTCGAAGGTGGCTGCCGTCGGCACCGCCTGTCCGTCGATGGTCATCGTGAAGTCGGGCACCGCTTCCCCTTTCTGCGCGCTGGGGCAGAAGGCTAGGTGCTTGCCAGTGCAAGTGCCGCTTCGACCGCCGCCACCGGGTCGTGGACGCGCAGGATGGCGTCGACCGCTTCGCCGCCGATCGACATCTCCCACGTGTCGATGCCGACGACTGGCGTGCCCGTGCGCAGGGCAAGGGCGATCTCCGACAGGGTGCCGAACTCGCCGTCGACGGCGACGACCACGTCGGCGGCGCGCACGACGAGGGCGTTGCGGGCCTCGCCCATGCCCGTGGCGATGGCGACGTCGACGTAGGCGTTGGCGCTGGAGCGGTCGTCGGTCGGGAGGATGGCGACGGTTGTGCCCCCCTCCGTCTTGGCGCCGCGACACGCGGCCTCCATGACGCCGCCGAGCCCGCCGCACAGCAGGACCGCCCCCCGTTTGGCCAGCTCCCTGCCGACTTCCTCGGCGGCGCCGAGAGCGCTTTCGTGCGCCTCACCGCCGCCGACGACGGCGACATATGGACGATCAGCCGCCACGGACCGGGAAGGGTACTGACGTATCGTCCACGGAGCGATGGCGCTCTTCCGACGTTGGTTCATCGCGTGACCGCCCTCGACCCGTTGCAGCCGTTCCGTCTGGACGGGAGAGTCGCCATCGTCACCGGCGCGTCGAGCGGGCTGGGCATCCGGTTCGCCGAGGTCCTCGCCGGTGTCGGGGCGTCGGTCGTCGTGGCCGCCCGGCGGGCCGACCGCATCGAAGCCCTGGCCAAGAAGATCGACGGCGTTGCAGTCACGTGCGATGTCGTGGAAACGGACGACCGGGCCCGTTTGGTGGACACGGCCGTTCAGCGGTTCGGCCGCGTCGACGTGCTCGTGAACAACGCCGGTGTCGGCGTGCCCGAGCCGGCGGAGTCCGAGTCGCCTGAGCGCTTCGGCGAGGTGCTCGCCGTCAATCTCACCTCCGCATTTGCCCTGTGTCAGCTGGTCGGGCGCCACATGCTCGAGGCGGGCCGGGGCAGCATCGTCAACGTGGCGTCCATCCTCGGCATCGTCAGCGCCGGCCAGATCCCGTTTCCCAGCTACGGCGCCAGCAAGGGCGGCCTCATCGCCCTTACCAAGGAACTGGCCGGGCAGTGGTCCCGCCGAGGCGTGCGGGTCAACGCGCTGGCGCCGGGGTGGTTCGAGAGCGAGATGACCGCCGAGATGTTCGCCGACGAGCGCTCGCTGAACTGGATCCGTCGCAAGGCGCCCATGGGCCGGCCCGGCGAGGCCCATGAGCTCGACGGCGCCCTGCTGTTCCTCGCCAGCGACGCCAGCAGCTACGTGACGGGCCAAGTCCTCGCCGTCGACGGGGGCTGGACCGCCGTCTAGACGCGGCTCGCCGCACTCCGCCGAGCGATACGGAGCCAGCCGCGTGTAAGAACGTCGGCGCGGCGACCCGGAAGGTCGTGCGCCGAGAGCTACGGCGCGCTCAGCCCGGGCGGCTGGCGCCGACCAGGTCGCTCGTGCGCATGGGGACCTCACGCACGTCGGCGCCGGTGTGCGGTGCCTCGACCATCATCCCGCCGCCGACGTACATGGCGACGTGGTG
The DNA here is from genome assembly GCA_902812475.1 of Actinomycetota bacterium. Classification (GTDB taxonomy): domain Bacteria; phylum Actinomycetota; class Acidimicrobiia; order Acidimicrobiales; family AC-14; genus CADDZP01. Next base: position 3,648 of record CADDZP010000342.1, read on the forward strand.
GATGTCCGAGTAGTAGAAGAGCAGGTCGCCGGGCTGGATGGCCGAGATGGGGATATGCGTCGTGCCGGCGTACTGCGACTGCGACGAGTGCGGGAGTGACACACCCCCGGCCCGCCAGGCGTACATGGTGAGGCCGGAGCAGTCGAAGCTGTCGGGGCCGGCGGCGCCGTAGACGTAGGGCTTGCCGATCTGGGCCTCGGCCGTGGACACGGCCGCTGCAGCGCCGTGGCCGACGGGCGGCGGCGGACCGGCCGGGGCGGCAG
>CADDZP010000343.1 GCA_902812475.1 Actinomycetota bacterium
GCCCTCGAGAACTCCATCGAGGGGACGGTCCGGCTGGTGATGGACCTGCTCGTGTTCGAGCACGAGCTGCTGATCCAGCGCGAGGTCGTGTTGCCGATTCGCCAGAATCTGGTGGGGCCGCCGGGGCTGGGGCTCAGCGACGTCCGCCGGGTCGTGTCCTTCCCCGACGCCCTCGCCCAGTGCCGGGAGTTCTTCGACCGGGAGCTGCCTGGCGTCGACATCGTGGCCGCCAACTCCACGGCCGAGGCCGTGCGCCTGGTCGCCGACGAGCGCCCGACGGGGACCGCCGCGCTGGGGACGGCGCTGGCGGCGAAGCTGTACGGCCTCGAGGTGATCGCCGCCGACGTCGAGGACAGCGCCGAGAACACCACCCGCTTCGTGCTCCTCGCCCGCGACGCCATCCCCCCGATGACGGGCCACGACAAGACCAGCATCGTGTGCTTTCAGCACGCCGACCGCCCGGGCAGCCTGCACGGCATCCTCGGCCAGTTCACTGCCCGCAACATCAACCTGACCCGGCTGACGTCACGGCCGACGAAGAAGGCCCTGGGCGAGTACTGCTTCATCATCGACCTCGAGGGCCACGTCGACGACGAGATCGTGGCCGACTGCCTTCGTGATCTGCACGCCCAGTTGAAGAACGTGAAGTTCCTCGGCTCCTACCCGGCCGCCGGCGAGCACGGGGCCGCCGTCCGCCGAGACGCCGAGGCCACCTGGAAAGCGGCCGACGACTGGATCACCGCCCTCCGTCAGAAAGTCCGCCGTTAGCCTCATTGCCGGAGCGGTGGCAGAGTCTGGTCGATTGCACCGGTCTTGAAAACCGGAGGCCCGCAAGGGCCCGGGGGTTCGAATCCCTCCCGCTCCGCGGAGCCGTAGACTCACCGACCTGTCCGCTATCGCTGACTTGTAGGCGCTCAGCGCACATAACTCAGCAATAGCGGCCGTGGAGAGGTGACCGAGAGGCCGAAGGTGATCGCCTGCTAAGCGATTAGGGGCCGTTGAGGCTCCTCGAGGGTTCAAATCCCTCCCTCTCCGCCAAAGAGCCTGGGCCCTGCCTGGGCGCGCCCCGAACTGTCAGGCCCGGGCTGCCTGGGCGCCGAACGCCACCCCGTTGGCGTCGAGCGTGATCGTCATCCCCTCGCACGCAAGCCGCACACGTTCCGGCGCGCTGGTCCAGCGGGCGCGTGCCTGGACGAGCAGGTGCTCCAGGTCGTCGTCGTCGTGGTACGGGTCGTGATGGAACAGCACGACGTTGCCCACGTTCGCTTTGGCCGCGAAGTCGACGACGTGTTCCACGCACGAGTGGCCCCAGCCGACGTGGCGGGGGTACTCGTCGTCGCCGTACTGAGCGTCGTGGAGGAGCACGTCGGCGTCGCACGCCAGCTCGTACCCGCTGGTCCAGTCGGCGGGGTGGTTGGCCAACGTGACGCCGAGCGACGGCTCGTGGTCGGGGAGGTAGACGAGCGATGCCCCGCCCTCCTCGATGCGATAGCCGACGGTCGGACCCTGGTGGGTCACCTTGGCGGCGCGCACGGTCGCCGAGCCGATGGCCACCGCTTCGAGCGGCTCGTCGTGGAACGTGACGTCGGAGGGGATGTCAGCCAGCCGGACGGGGAACAGCGGCGGCGAGAGGTAGATGGCGATGCGGTCCGAGAGGCTCTGCACGGGCGACGCCGGGCCCCACACGTGCACGGCGACGCCGGGGCGGAAGAGCGGGCGGAAGAACCCGAGGCCCTGAAGGTGGTCGAGGTGGAGGTGGGTGAGCAGGACGTGCACCTCGTCGACGCCGGCGTTGTCGAGCATCACCCCGAGCGGCCGCATGCCCGTCCCGGCGTCGAGGATGAGGTGGTGGCCGCTGGACAGGACGACGTCGAGACATGAGGTGTTGCCGCCGTAGCGGATGGTCTCCGGGCCGGGCGCGGCGAGCGACCCACGGCAGCCCCAGACCCCGACGTCCATCAGCCGCCCGTCTCCCAGAACACGGTGACGACACCGTGCATCTCGTCGGTGGTGCCGAAGAGCGGATAGGCGGTGACCTCAACGGTGCGCCGGACACCGTCGTAGCCGGTCGCCTGGAGAACCCGGTGCGAGGGGCAGCGCTGGAAGAAGGCGACGCCCGCTGGTGTGTCCCGGCGCCGTACCGGGGTGCCGTCCGGTTCGGTGAGCTGCAGCATCTCGCCGAACTGCCCGGCCGAGATCTCGCCTTGTTCGCCGAAGGACCGGCCGATGAGCCCCTCGGCGGCGTCGTTGTAATAGACGAGCGTCCCGCCCGCGTCGATCAGGAACATCGGCGTCGCCAGGTTGGCGGCCAGTTCCCGCGCCAGGATCAACGGAAGGCTCTTCGGTCCGCCCGCCCCCTCGCCCACGGCCCGCACGCTAGGCGCCCACCGGCGGCCGTGCGTGAGGTGCCAGGTAGGCTGACATGTCCAACCGGCGCTCGTAGCTCAATGGATCAGAGCATCTGACTACGGATCAGAAGGTTGGGGGTTCGAATCCCTCCGAGCGCGCCAAACGCTTTCAAGTCGCCGATGGTGGACGCGCTGCAGCCCGAAGATCCAGCGGTCGGACGTGGCGCCCGACGCGGGGTCGATGGTCCTCACGCGCTAGGGGCTGCGAGGCGCGGCGCAGGCTGCGGCGGGCGCGAGCGCGAATCCTCTGACAAGCGCTACGAGGGCTTCCCGCCAGATGCGCGCCGCGTCGGCCTCGGCGACGAATGCGCCGCGCAGTTCTAGGGCGCCGAGACCCTCGCACAAGGCGTGGAACTCACACGCGGCGTCGTGCACCGAGCGGCCGCCGAGGAGCCCTTGTTGGTGAAGCCGCTCGACGAGCGCCTCGAGCTCGGTCATGGCCGCGTTGGCGGCAGGACGGAAGCGGGCGGCCGTCTCGGGCGGGATCGCAGTGCGCTGGATGCCGATCTGGAAGAGCGAGGGATGGGCGAGGGCGAATGGCCGGAATACCGATACGCCAGCCTCGGCGAGATCCTCAGCCGCGTCGTCGGTGGTGTCCAGAGCGGCGACGCCCGCTCCGAGCATGTCGAAGGCGCGTGCCCCCAGGGCAGTGACCAGCCCGTCCTTCGATCCGAACACGCTGTAGACGGCGCGGGTGGACGTGTTGGCTCGTGCCGCGACGGCCCGTACGGAGAGGGCGTCGGCGCCGTCTCGTTCGGCGATCTCCTCTGCCGCGTCGAGCAGCAGCTGCGCTGTCGCCTCGTCGTGCTCACGGGGCCGGCCCACCGTTGACAGCATAACATCACATTGTTACGTTACAGCATACCGATATCAGGCGGAGGCGTGAGGATGCGCGAGAACGTCAACATGACCGAAGTCCGTGAACACGGCGTGGTGGGCCTCTACGCCAGTCCGCCGGGCTCGGGGCCGTTCCCCGCGGTCGTCGCCTTCGGCGGGTCGGGCGGGGGACTCGGGCCCACCGTCGGATGGGCACCGGCGCTGGCGGCCGAAGGGCTCGCCGTCCTTGCCATCGCCTATTTCGCCGGGCCCGGTCTCCCGCCCGCGCTCGAGGCCATCGAGGTGGAGGTCGTCGAACGAGCCGCCCAGTGGCTGTTCGAACGGGGCGTGGTGGCCGGGGACACCGTCGCCGCCATGGGGATCTCGCGGGGGAGCGAACTGGCGCTGCTGGCGAGCGTCCTCCTCGACGGCGTCGGACCCGTCGTCGCGTTCGCGCCGAGCGGCATTTCGTGGGCCGCGCTCGGGGCCGGCGGCCCGATGGACGCGCCGGCGTGGACCTTCCGTGGCGAGGCTCTTCCCTATGTCCGGATGACGGGGGCACCGTCGGCCGGCGCCCTCGCCGCAGGGCCGTCCGCCGACGGCCCACCGCTCTCACTGCGACCATTCTTCGAATTTGCGCTCGCCGACCGTGCCCGGTGGGAATACGCCGAGATTGCTGTCGAG
>CADDZP010000344.1 GCA_902812475.1 Actinomycetota bacterium
TCGCCGCGGCCACGACGAGCCCGGTCACGTCCTCGGTGTGCCGTTCGCGTCGCAGCAACCCTTGCGACCGCGACACGTGCTCGGACGACATCAACCGCGACGGAGCTGATGCCGGTTCGGCGCTTAGCAATCGCCCTCGACCCCCCCGCTCAGATCATCCGCTCGATAATCCGGTCGAGGGACGCTGAAGCCGGTCAGTCACGCATGTGTGCCCTTCCTCAGCGGATCGCTCGGCCACTTGGAGCGTGCCAACCCGCTCGGGATCACCGGCGCCCAAAAAGCCGCCGGAGAATGACTCGCAAGCAGACCCAGCTTTGGAGAGGACCGGGGTTAGGAGGCCATGATCCTCCAGCTTCTGGAAGGGCAACGCTTCCGTGCGCGAGCGCGCCCGACCGCCCGCTCGGAGCACAACGCCGATGGCGATGGACAGGTCCAGAACAACGGCGTCGCGAGCTGTCCCCGCGACGGGCGCCCCGGAATGAGCCCGAGCGCCTTGCGGCTAATCATCGGTCGCTTCGTTGTAACGAGAGGCGTTCCCCGCGGCAACTTCAGCGTGTGGTCAGGATCAGCCAACGGGCGCCGAGTCCGCTGGTGGCCACCGTCGCCACAGCGAAGAGCGCGACCCATGCGGTCGTCGGCAGGTGGGTCAGAACCGCGAGCTGGTCGGCGTCGGTACGAGTGGCCCTTCCCCTGCGTCGCACCCGATGAAGCTCCCAGACCGCTCGGGATCCGCCCAGAAGCAACAGCCACGCGGCCGTCCAGGCGAAAACGCTCTGGCCGTCTGGTGATGCCCACCGCAGCACGGCAAACACGGTCCCGCCAAGAACCATGATCGTCAGAACGCCGAACACATTGCGTATCGAGAGGCCCATGCAGACCACGAGCCCGAGGCTCAATAGGAGCACGAGATGGGTGTAGCGGTCAGCGAGAAGCCAAGCCGCACCGAGGCCCAACAGCGATGGGCTCGGGTATCCGGCGGCAAGGGTGGCCACGACTCCCAGCCCGCGCCGTCGACCAGACGTGACCGTCAGGCCGCTGGCGTCCGAATGCAGGCGGATCCCCGCGAGGCGCCGGCCCGCTAGCAGGCCCACCAAGGCATGTCCCCCTTCGTGGGCGACAGTCACGACGTGGCGCGTCAAACGCCATGCGCGACGAGGCCAGACGGCGAGGATGGCAATCACGAAGCTGGTGGGTGCCACCCACGACGCCGGTGCCGGTTGAGCATGAAATCCTGTTGTCAATGGGTCCACAGTGCGCTCTCGGTGCCGCCGACGGTCATGGCGAAGCCTGCTTACACCAGCGACAACAACGCTTCGCCAACGAGTAGCAGTGAGAGGACGACGAGGGCGCTTACTCGTATCAGCCTGAGTGGTCGAGCAGGCAGGCGGGTGGGATGGGCTGGCTCACCCTCACCCGCCTGGATGCTCAGGGAACGGTCGGCATCTGCCCAGCGTTCTCCTGGGCCTCTCGGGCAGCGCTCTCGCCCGCCTCGTGGGTGGCGTCCTCGTTGGAATGGAACGTGCCGGTTGGTGTGGCGATTGGCGCGCTTCCGCTGGACGCGGGAGCGGTCGTGGGCGACGTCGTCTGTGCGCTTGCCGAGCCGAACAACGTCGCGCCGAGTGCCCCGCCTGTCAGTGTGGTGCCAACGAGCGCCGCACCTATCAGGGTCTTGCGGATCGCGTTCGTCATGATGTGGTGTCTCCTTGGTCGTGGCCCGCGTGGGGGTGTGCGAGCGAGAAGGAGCATGCGGCCGTCGCCTCAGAGGGCCCTTGGTGGCAAGCCGCAAGTTGCTCCGAGGTGGCGATGAAACCTCAGAGCAGGATCGCCTGGGATCGACGAGTCGTCATGCCTGACGCCGCTGGTCTCGTCGACGTCGGTGGCAAGCCAAGCTGACAGATTCGTCCCAGTAGCCTCGGCGGTTGTGCTGGGCGTCGATGTCCGCTCCCTGGTCCAGGCCGCTGGCTACGTCGGCATCACCGCCATCGTCTTCGCTGAGTCGGGCGTCCTGCTCGGCTTCTTTCTCCCAGGCGACAGCCTCCTGTTCACTGCCGGGTTCCTGTGCGGACGGGGGGTGCTCAGCATCGGCGTGCTCGCCCCGCTGTGCTTCGTGGCGGCAGCAGCTGGAGACAGCGTCGGCTACGGCCTCGGGCGCCGATACGGCCGCAGGGTGTTCATGCGACCGGGGGCGAAGCGACTACGACCGGAGCACCTCAGCCGTTCCGACCACTTCTTCGAAGACCACGGAGGCCGCGCCGTCCTGGTCGCGCGGTTCCTTCCTTGGGTGCGAACCCTGACGCCGGTCGCAGCAGGCGTGGGGTCAATGCCGTATCGAAGGTTCGTCGCCATGAACCTGCTCGGGGCGGCCCTATGGGGCGTCGGGCTCCCCGTCGCCGGTTACTTCCTTGGCGCCAGTGTTCCCGACGCCGACCACTACATCCTCCCAGCGGTCCTCGTCATCATCGTCATATCGGCTGTCGCCAGCAGCAGACAGGTACTGACGAGCGCTCGCCGCCAGACCATCCAGAAGGCGCGACGCGGCGAGGTTCGGAAGTGAAGTTCGGCGGCGGTGGAGCGAGAAAGGATCGGAGTTGGATGGACGCAGAGCGACGAGATCGAGTGGCGCGCCTTCGCCGGTTCTGGCCAGAACTCGCGGTCGCCTGCTGCTGGCTCCTGCTATTCCTTCTGAGTGACCTCGCCTTTAAAGATGACGAGTCCATGGCTCACCACGCGACCCACGCGGGCCTCTGGCTCTCGGCGGCCTGCTACCTCGTCTGTGCGATGCGGGAGCACCGCTCATCGGCATCGTGACGGCACCATGAGGAGTCCGCTCCCAGCGTCGAGGGCGTGCGATACCGAGCGGGCGAGCCGCTGGCGATGACCGCCTGAGCGCACACCGGGTCCCGGGCCACTATCGGCCTCCGCGTCAGCAGCATCCCGTCCTCGCGCGAGCGCGCCCGAGCGCCCGCTACGCGCGGATACCTGGCCGTGGGCCCGAACCGAATGACGGTGTGGTGCAAGCTGTCATTTGGTCATGCGCTCAGTGCGCATCTCGATCGGCGAGCGCGGCAGCTCTGTCGCGGTGTTTGGCATCCGAGCCCGTACCACGACCCGGAGGTTTCCACACCCTAGATAGGACTCCCGACGCCAAGTGATATCCGGCTTCGGCCCTGTTGCGTTGATGCTTCTCATGACGCTTCTCCACGCAGCGGCACTGAAAAGGTGAGCGTCGAGCCAGCGCTGAGGAGTCTGACGTCCAGACGGGTCGGACGATCGGTGACGCGTGGGAATCCCAACACGCCCGCCGGTACGCCGCGCCCGAAAAAGGCGCGGCCGTTCACGGTTGCGCCCGACGTCGTGGTGAGCGACACGCTCTGCACGACGACGGTGCGGTTCGGGCTATCGCCGTAGAGCCGTACGACAGCGTTGGTCGACGCGGCGTTGAAGAGCAGGAACGCCACCACCAGATGCACGCCGTTCACGGTCTGCTCGGCGCCCTCCGGGTAGTACACGAGCGGTGCTCCGTCGTAGACGAAGGACGCCACCTTCCATGACCCGCCGTCGTTCCGGACCTCCAAGGGTCCCGTGATGCGGTCCTGTGTCGGCGTCGCTCCCTTCGGTCCGGAGATCGACGTGCGCACGTCCACATCGCCGTCGAAGCTGACCGCTGCCGGCTCGACGCGCGCCGGCGTCAGCGTCTCGTTCGTGACCTGGGCGCTCACCGTGCTGCCGCCGCTGGCGACGATCTGATCGGCGGTGATCTTCAGGGCCCCGAGCGCTGCTGCTGCGCCGATCGATCGGTTGAGCATCGACGGGACGTCTCGCTGCGCGACAAGTGTTCGATGCGTGGCTCGGCGCTGTCG
>CADDZP010000345.1 GCA_902812475.1 Actinomycetota bacterium
GGGCCGAGCATCTGCTGATCGGAAGTGACGTCGAGGGCGACTGGGACGCCGTCGCCCTCGTCGAGTACCCGACCAAGAAGGACTTCATCGAGATGACGTCGAGTCCGTCGTACCAGGAGGCGCACAAGCACCGGGAGGCGGGCCTGGAGCGCACCGTGCTGCTGGCGTGCCGGGCCCGGGACGGCCTGCAGTGAGCACGACGACGCTGAAGCCCCACAGGCGCAACATCCTGCTGATCACCACCGACCAGCAGCGGTACGACGCTCTCGGCTGTAACGGCGGCACCGTCGCCCGCACGCCGTGCCTCGACGGGCTGGCGGCGTCGGGCATCAACTACCGGCGGGCCAACAACCAGAACGTGGTGTGCATGCCGGCCCGGTCGTCGATCCTGACGGGCCAGTATCCGTCGACCCACGGCGTTATCGCCAACGGCGTGCCGCTGCCGGCCGACGCCCCGTCGATCGCTGCCTACCTCCAGTCGAACGGCTACCGCACGGCGCTGTTGGGCAAGGCCCACTTCGAGCCCGCCTTCGACCTCCAGCGGCGGTGGTTCGAGAACACCATGGTCGACCGAGAGTCGACGGGCCCCTACCGGGGCTTCGAGCACATGGAGCTGGCCATGCACACGGCCCAGCCCTACTGGTGGCACTACGAGGACTGGCTGCACCGCAACCATCCCGAGGAGGTCGAGGGCTTCGTCCGCCTCTTCGGCCCCGGGGGCATGAACCAGGAGGGCGGTGGCGACACGGGCGCACCCGAGGTGGCGCACAACCCGGTGCGGCGGGAGCACTACCACACCGACTGGGTGGCCGATCGCACGATGGCGTTCCTCGACGCCCTCGACCGCGACGAGCCGTGGTTCGTCTGGATGAGCTTCCCCGACCCCCACCACCCGTGGGACCCGCCGGCTTCGGAGCTGTCTCGGGTGCCGTGGCGCTCCCTCGACCTGCCCGCGGCCCATCCGGGCAGCGACGAGGCATGCCGCAAGATCCTGGCCGAGAAGCCGCGGCACTGGCTGGGCTACTACGAGGGCACGTTCGCCAACCTCGAGGGCGGGCCGCCGCGGTTCGTGCCGGCGCAGATGACCCACGACCATGTGCGCGAGATCAACGCCATGACCCACATCGAGAACGAGCTGGTCGACGAGGCGTGCGAGCGGGTGCTGACCCACGTCGCGGCCAAGGGATTGTCGCACCGCACCGACGTCCTCTACACCACCGACCACGGCGAGCTCCAGGGCGACTTCGGGCTGATGTTCAAGGGCGCCTACCACTGCGAGGGCCTCATGCACATCCCCCTCGTGTGGCGGCCGGCGCCCGACGCCGACGTGGCGCCGGCACAGATCCACGCGCCGGTCGGTCAGGTCGACATCGCCCCGACCCTGTGTGAGATCGCGGGCGTGCCCGTGCCCGAGTGGGTGCAGGGCGCGCCCCTGCCGACCGACCCGCTGTCGGAGAACCAAGGGCGAGAGCAGGTCATCACCGAGTGGGACTCCCAGTTCGGCCACATCGGCATCCATCTCCGCAGCATGTGGCGGGACGATTGGCTGGTCACGGTGTATCTCCCGAGCAACGGTGACCATCCGGGTTCACGGAAGATCAGCGAGGTGGTGACTCAGCTCGGCGGCGACGTCGGTGCTGCAACCGTCCGCTACGACGGCACCGAGGGCGAGCTCTACAACCTCGCCGACGACCCCCACCAGTGGCACAACCTCTGGGACGACCCGTCGGCGCGGGCCATCAAGAGCGACCTGGTCGCCGACCTCATGGACAACCTTCCGCCGGTGCACGACCCGCTCCTGGCGGTTGAGGCGCCCACCTAGAGGCGAGCGACCGTCGGGTTCTCACGACGGTGTTTGCCCTCAGAGGGGGAATTCCGCACCGAGTTGTACGGCGGCACCAGCGAGGCGCCGTCTTACTCGGCGCGGTGGCAGACGGCCTCGACGTTGTTGCCGTCGGGGTCACGGACGAAGGCGCCGTAGTAGTTGGGGTGGTACTCGGGCCACACCCGCGGCTCGTGCAAGACGTCGGCACCGTGGCCCACAGCCACTTGGAACAAGGCGCGCACGGATGCACGGTCGGCGGCGCGGAAGGCGACGTGTGACTCCCTGAAGCCCTCGCCAGTCGTATGCACGCCGATCCAGAAGTCGGGCACGCCGTCGACGCCGTAGCCGATGAACTGACCGGCGAAGTCCTTGACGCGGCCGCCACCGACGGTCGCCAGCACGGCGTCGTAAAAGGCGGCGCTCGCTTCTACGTCGGCGCACTGGATGGAGACGTGGTCGAGCATGGCCGCTCAGTCTGGCGTCGACCGGTCAGTGCAGCGTGTGCGAGATCGGGGCTGTCTCGCCGGGACGGCGCGAAGACCTTCGCTATTTCATGGTGGCCGGCGTGGCGGCACGCCGCGCCCGCCCGAGGTGCGTGCGGACGGTCGCGGCGCCGATGCCGAGGACGTCGGCCGCTTCCTCGCTGGTGAACCCCAGGTAGAAGCACAGCGCCGCGCACGCCCGCCGTTGGGGCGGCATGGCGGCGAGCGCTGTAGCCGCGCTCACGTTCTCGATGGCCGCGTCTTCGGTGCTGCGCGCGGACGACGGAATGTCGCCCTCGTCGACCTCGTCGAGCGGCGACGCCCGCAGACCGCCCCGTCGGCCCAGGAGACGGAAGGCGACCCGGTAGAGGTAGCCGGGCGGGTTGGTGCCCTGGCGGACCCGGCGCCAATGGCCGAGCGTGCGGGCGAACGCCTCTTGGGCAACGTCCTCGGCCGTGGCCCGGTCGACGGCGCCGGCCACGCGCAGCACGGCGACCAACTTGGGGTACTGGCTGGTGAACAGGTCGACGAAGTCGTCGGAGCTGGCCTCGGGGATCGAATCGGTCGTGGGTTCAGGTTCCCAGATCGAGAGCGTCACCGCGTCGTCGGTGGGGCGGCCGGCACGGACCTGGCCATGGCCGGCCCGCCGGCGAAGCCGCAGGCGATCGCCGTCCTCGGACCGTTCGACTGGGCAACGTCCTGCGACGCGAGCACCTTGCCAGACGCATCGAGTGCTTCGAGGGTGCCGACCGGCGAAGAATCAGGCACGCCGTGGGCGACGACGGCGACGTCGCCGACAGGTGCCATCTCGTCGGTGGCGCCAGAGGGCAGGCGTAGGCGCACGGTGGCGACGCCCGGACCTGTCTGGACCGTCACGATCTCGGCGGGCGACGCCTCGGGCACGCCGAACATCCCGGCCGACACATGCGACAGTGCCTCAGAGGGTTGCTTGTCGTCGATGGCGTCGAAGCTCTGGCCGACGGCGGCGTCGTTGGAGGCCTCCGCCTGGACCGACGGACTCGGCGACTTGCAGATCGGCGGAAGCCCCGGGCAGGGCGGCGCCGTGCCCGAGATCACCGTGCCGGGCGTCCCTTCCGGAGCGGCGGGCGGCGAGGCGACCTGCCCCGCTTCAGAACCCGACGAGCCCGAGGACGCCGAGCCCGGCGACGCCGCGTTCGACCCCGCAGACGAGCCCGTCGAGCCGGTGTCCGACCCGCCCGACGAGCCCGAGGACGCCGACGCCGATGCCTGGGCGCCTGAGTTGGCGTTGGCCGTTGCCGTGGCCGGACCCGGCTGGCCGGGCATCGTGCACGGCCCTGGTTGCGGTTTGGGCGCCGGCGTCGTTGTCGAGGTCGACGTGGGCTCCGGCGGCGGGTCCAGCCGGTAGGCGCGGACGGCGATGCGGTCGGAGGTCGTGCGGTTGAACAGGTGGGTGAACCTCGGCGGGCTCTTCTCCGGGTAGGCAAGGGCCTGGCTGCTCGCGGCGCCGCCCGGCACCGCTCCGGCCTGGGGCGCAGCAGCTGACCCATTGGCACTCGACGTCGCCACCTGC
>CADDZP010000346.1 GCA_902812475.1 Actinomycetota bacterium
GCCGACGACGGCGACGCGTGGGCCCTGCCCGAGCCGCCCGCGGCGCCCCGGCCGTCGCTGGTGCAGCTGGAGCCCTTCGACGAAGAAGAGGGTGTGCGCATCATCGGGCCGATGGCGGCCCAGGCCCCGCCGGTCGAGGCGGGCGAACCGCAATCCGAACCTGCGCCCGCGCCAGAGCCGGAACCTGAGTCCGAGCCAGAGCCTGTCGCCACGGTCGCACCGCAACCGGAACCGGCGCCCGAGGCTGTTCCTGTGGCCGAGGAGCATCACGAGGAGTCGGTCGACGACCTGTTCGCCCGTCTGCGGGCGGAGCGCCAAGCAGCCGTCGCCGACGCCGAGCGGGTCCTCGTCGCGACCGAGGAGTCGGCGCCGCGCACGCGGGTCGTCATCGACGGCACACCGGCCGCGGCCGTCGCTACCGACGAGGTGGTGGAAGAGGTCGACGACGAAGAAGCGGTGGCGGGAGGTGACCGCGCCCTGCTCGAGCGGCGGGACGTGTGCGTCGACCCGTTGGCGTCGGACCTCGTCCGGCGCCTCAAGCGGGTCCTGCAGGACGAGCAGAACGAGATCCTCGATCGCTTGCGCCAATTGCGGGGGCGGTCGCGTGCCGAAGACGCTCTACCGTCGGCCGAGGACCAGACCGCGCGCTACCGCGAGGCCGCCATCGCGCCTCTGGCCGATGTGGCCCGCGCCGGTGCGTCGTTCGCGGGCGCCGCCGAGATCGTGGATGCGCCGTCGCGCGAGTGGGCGCAGGCCTTGGCCGAGGAGCTCGTGGGCGGGTTGCGCGAGCGCGTCTTCAGAAGCCTCGGTGCGGCGGGTGACGAGGACGCCGACGCCATCGACAGCCTGAGCGCCGCCTACCGGCAGTGGAAGACCGAACGCATCGAGCGCACCGCGCGTCATCACGTCGCCATGGCCTTCAACGCCGGCATCCTGGCCGCGGCCCCCGACGGCGCCGTGTTGCGCTGGGTGCCGGGTGATCCCGGCCCCTGCCCCGACTGTGACGACAACGCCCTGGCCGGACCCACCGAAAAGGGCGACGTCTACCCCACGGGCCAGGTCCACCCACCCGCCCACGCCGGGTGCGGGTGTGTGCTCGTCGTCGCGACGTGACCCGTCGTCGGGCCGACTAGCCGCCTAGTCTTCGCCCCGTGCGATCACCCGACGTGCCGCGACGGCGCGTTCGCACCACCCGTGGCCGCGTCGGCCTGTTGGTGGCCGCCGTCGTCATCTTCATCGTGGTCATCTCCCTGCGCGGGATCGCGGGCTTCTACACCGACTACCTGTGGTTCCAAGAGCTCCACCTCTCGAGCGTGTGGCGCAGCGTGCTGGGTGCCAAGGTGGGTTTGGCGATCCTGTTCACCGTCGTCTTTTTCGTCTTGATGTGGGTGAACCTGGCCATCGCCGACCGCATCGCCCCCGCCTTCCGCCCGATGGGGCCCGAGGAGGAGCTGGTCGAGCGCTACCACCAGGTCGTCGGGCCGCGGGCGATGCTCGTGCGCACGGCGGTCTCGGCGGTGTTCGCCCTCATCGCCGGGCCCAGCGTGGCCAGCCGCTGGAACCAGTGGATCCTGTTCACCAACCACGTGTCGTTCGGCGTCAAGGACCCGCAGTTCCACCGCGACGTGGGCTTCTACGTCTTCCAGCTGCCGTTCCTGAAGTTCCTCGTCGACTGGCTGTTCGCAGCGACCATCATCATCCTGATCGTCACCGCCGTCGCCCACTACCTCAACGGCGGCATCCGCGTGCAGGCCCTCCAGAAGGTCACGCCCCAGGTGAAGGCGCACGTCTCGGTGCTCCTCGGTGTGCTCGCCCTGCTCAAGGCGGCCGGCTACTACCTGCAGCGCTACGAGCTGAACTTCTCGACGCGCGGTGTCGTCCAGGGAGCCAGCTACACCGACGTGAAGGCCCAGCTGCCGGCGCTGCAGCTGCTGATCTTCATCTCCCTGTTCGCCTTCGTCCTGCTGATCTACAACATCTGGCGGCGGGGCTGGGCCCTCCCGATCATCGCCGTGGGTCTGTGGGCGTTCGTCTCGATCATCATCGGCGCCGCCTACCCGGCGCTGATCCAGCAGTTCCGGGTCGGTCCGACGGAATCGACGAAGGAGAAGCCGTACATCGCCCGCAACATCCGGGCGACACGCGCCGCCTATGACCTCGGCGGCGTCACGATCAATCCGTTCAACTTCAACACCAACCTGACCGCAGGCGATCTGGTGAACAACGCGGAGACGATCAGGAACGTGCGCCTGTGGGATCCCAACGTCCTCCAGCAGACCTACAAGCAGCTGCAGGAGATCCGCGGCTTCTATCGCTTCAACGACGTCGACGTCGACCGCTACGACATCCAGGGCCGCAGCACCCAGGTCGAGCTGTCGGCCCGCGACCTCAACCCGGCGGGGATCCCGTCACCGTCGTGGGTGAACGACCACCTCGTGTTCACGCACGGCTACGGCGCCGTCCTCTCCCCGGCGAACGCGGTCACGAGCGGCGGCGACCCACAGCTCCTGCTGAAGGACCTGCCGCCCCAGGGATTCCCACCCCTCGTCGACCGGCCCGGCATCTACTACGGCGAGAACCTCAGCGGCTACGCCATCGTCCGTACGGACCAGAAGGAGATCGACTTCACCGAGGCCAACGGCACGAACCACCTGAGCACGTACACGGGCACGGGAGGGGTGCCGATGAGCTCGTGGATCCGCCGGGCCGCACTGTCGCTGCGCTTCGGCAAGCTCGACCCCTTGATCTCGGGCTTCGTCACGCCGAAGTCCAGAGCGATCTACGTCCGGGACATCCGTGACCGCGCCCACAAGGCGGCGCCGTTCCTCAAGTTCGACGACGACCCGTACCCCGTCATCCTCAACAGCCGGATCTACTGGATCCAGGACGCCTACACGACGACGAGCAACTACCCGTACGCGCAGAAGGCCAACACCGAGCGCCTGCCCCCGGGCAGCGCACTGAACACGTCGTTCAACTACGTGCGGAACTCGGTCAAGGTCGTCACCGACGCCTTCAACGGCTCGATCAAGTTCTACGTCGTGGACAACAAGGACCCGATCGTGAAGGCCTACGAGAAGGCGTTCCCCAAGCTGTTCACCGACGGTTCGCAGATGAGCCCCGAGATGCGCGCGCACCTCCGCTTCCCCGAGGACATGTTCCGGGTCCAGACGAACATGTTCGGGCTGTACCACATGACCGACCCGAGCGCCTTCTACAACAGGTCCGACGCGTGGGACATCAGCCAGGACCCCGGCTCGGGGCAGGTCGGCGCGGGCGGCGCCATCACCCAGACCACCAACGCGCAGGGCGTCGTGACGTCGAGCCGTGAGGCCCGCATGGATCCCTACTACCTGCTCATGCGACTGCCCAACGAGCAGGCCGAGAGCTTCTTGATCCTGCAGCCGTTCGTTCCCGTCTCCCAGAACGACCAACGAAAGAACCTGTCGGCGTTCATGATCGCCAAGAGCGACCCCGACGACTACGGGAAGCTGGAGGCGTTCGTCATGCCCGGCGACGTCAACGTCGACGGCCCGGCGCTCGCCGACGCCAAGATCAACCAGGACACGACGATCTCCTCACAGATCACGCTGCTCAACACCTCGGGTTCGAAGGTGCTGCTCGGCAACATGCTCGTCGTGCCCGTCAACCAGTCGCTGCTGTACATCCGGCCGCTGTACGTGCAGGCCGTGAACACGCCGCAGCCTCAGTTCAAGCGCGCCATCGTCGTCTACGGCGACCGGGCCGTCATGCAGAACACGCTGAAGGACGCCCTCGACGCCTTGTTCGGCGCCGCCCCGGCCACCCAGGAGCAAGGAGCAGGCGCGGCGCCCCCGCCGACGGC
>CADDZP010000347.1 GCA_902812475.1 Actinomycetota bacterium
CCGATGTCGTGATCTTGCCGCTCGCCTCCTGAATGCAGAACCGACGGACAGGGGGGAGCAGTAGTGACCGAGCGGGACGTTTCTGAAGTGCACGCCGGGCGCGTTTCCCTCACGTTGACGCAATACGAGGCGGAGTTACTCGTCGACGCCCTCGACACCCACGAGTATTGGGAGTGTGGCACTGGCTATGACCTTCCACGCCGAAACGGCGTGGTGTATTTGCCCGAGGATGGACACGGCTTCTGGACCGATGTCGATCCCGGGCCCCAACAGCAGACTGGTATCGACCAGGCTCGCAGCTGTCGGGCCGTTGCAAGTCGGCTGTGGGCTCTATTGCAGGAAGCGTCCGGAGCCTGATCGCAGCGACGGGTGTTCTCGCCGTCCCGGAAGGAAGCGCCGTTCTTCGATCTGCACAAGAAGCTCGCCACCAAACCGGTCGGGGGCAGCGATCGCCCTTGCGATGGACTTTCGGGGACATGGCATGGGCACTGCCCGCCGGCGGGAGAAACCGTCCAGCATCTCCACCGGCCCCACCCCCGTGGTTATCTCAACTCGTCAAAGCGTTCGACAACAGCGTCCGTGAGCGCAGCCGCAATCCGAGGCGCTGAGGGGTCGTCGACCAGCCGCATCAGGACGACGTTGGCCTCTTAGATGACATCGCGCTCGCCATGTCCGGATTGGCTCTGGCGGACAGCGCTCGGCAGCATGCGTCGACGGACTAGTCCTGTAATGCCCCGATTTGGCCCGTTCTTCGGCGATCTGCACAGAAATCCGCCAAGTGGCCGATTTCCAGCGTGTGCAAAGCGACCGAATATTGACGAGCCATGGCACACAGGAATCGTCCAGCGCAGGTGGCGGTCGTCTCCGCGCATAGTCCGAGGGTCGCCGCCCGTGAGCTGACAGTGCGGCGTCTGCGTTCAACGCTCAGGTGCAAGCCAACACTGCGCCTCCGGTTGGCAGACGGCGGTCACACGCTACGACGCCAGGCGGTCGAAACTCACTCGCCTAGACGGATAGTCGATTCGCCCTTTCGCTGCCCGCCGCCGCGCGCGACCATTGCCGCACTAGGGGAAGCGGGGGAGCGGCGATCGGTGATGGTCAGATTTCCGACGTGGGAAAGCGCGTCGCGCTGTTCGACCCTGCTCACTCGAGCGCGGAGAACCGTAGGGCTTTCCGTCCATACCGCTCGCTCGGCGGTCCGCCGTGCCACTCAGTGGCGCATGGCGCCGAGCTATGCCAGCGAATCGGTTCAGAGACTGACGTCAGCGACTGACTGCGTTCAGCCGCAGCTGTATGGAAGGGCGTAAGCGGAAGCATGACCGATCTAACAGACACTGCGCAGACCCCGGAAGCATCCGGGAAGCCGAGGCGGTCATACGACTCTCTGACCGTCGCCGAAATCTTGCCGCATCTGCCGAAGCTCTCCGCGGACGCGCTTGGGCGCCTTCGCTCACATGAGCTGAAGCACAAGAATCGGAAATCCGTGATTCAAGCGGTCGATGCTCTGCTCGCAGCGCTGCAGTCAGCCAGTCATGGAAACGCACACGAGTTGACGGGGCCAGAAGAGCGTAAGTCCGTCGATGCGGGCCGCCGAACGAGCACCCAAAGGGCGCGGGCATCCGCCCCGTCGACTCGTACGCGCCGGCGTGACGACGGTGGCACGAAGGCAGGCGCACGTCTCGCAGCAGCAGACGCGTCACGGGACTCCTCCGCAGGCACCGATAGCCAGATGTCGCTGATGAATGGGAAGAAGAGCGCAGAAGTGGGTGGAGACCCGACTCAGGAGGTCACAACAGCAGCCGGTTCAAGTGAGCGACTAGACGTCGGAGCGAGGAATGGCGCCGGCGGAGTGCATCCGCAACGCCGTACCCGGCCTGCGACGCGTTCGACGGTCGAATGTGACGCATGTGGGACGCACGTCAAGGCGTCGCCGTTCTGCCCAAATTGCGGCGCTGCGCTCGCGGGTGAACCCTCACCAGTCGCGACACCGACCGCGCCAACGGCCCAGGAAGTCCAAGAAGGAAGGCCCGAAACCCCAAAGGGGGCGTGTCCGTACTGCCACACGGCGGTGAGTTCCGACGGACTGCCCTGCACCAGCTGCGGGACGGAACACCATCGTGACTGCTGGTGGGAGAACGGCGGATGCTCAGTCCCCGGATGCGCGGGCGCGTCCATAGACACCTCAACTGTTGCCTCGCAGCCCGGCGTGGCGGGGAGTCAGTTTCCCGCGTCGCCAGTCGCGGCCGCTCCGCCCCCTCCGCCCCCGGCGGCGAATCAATCGACAAATGGGGACCTGCTTCCTTGGGCAAGCGAGCCCGCATCTGGCAAGGGCCGACGCAACGCCCTCGTGGTCATCGCGGTGCTCGTCGTGGCCGGTGTGGCGATTGCCGGCGTGGCCAGCAGGGCGGCGTCGCACGCTACACACACAGTTAAGGGAACGTTCGAGCTGCATGACTCCAGTCCCTATTCCGATAATTATTGGACCTCTGGGGGATCTTGCGAGGGCAGCGGCGGATATTCGGATATCCAGGAAGGCGCCACCGTCAACGTCTTGAACCAGGACGGCACCGTGATTGCCACGGGCGCGCTTGGATCTGGAACAGCCGTGACTCGCTCTGAGTGCGACTTTCCGATCAACGTCGACAACGTGCCCGACGCGACCTTCTACAAGATCGAGGTCACACACCGTGGCCAGCTCACATTCTCGAAGAGCGAGATGGAGTCGAACGATTGGACCGTTCATCCGACGCTTGGCAGCTGATATCTCGTTCAGTCGAAGAGGGAGACGAAGTGAATCCCAGATTCAGGCGGCTTGAAGCCGACTACCAGGATCTCGTCGCGGCTTTCGCCGGTCACCAGTACATCGTTGTCGAGCCCGTCGGGGCTGTCCCTCCGGAGAGATATCGCGTCATCTACAACGTCCCTGGGCTATGTGTCGATCGCGACGGTAAGGCATCGCGAGTATTCCAGCATCTCGTGCACATTCAGCTCCCGGCTGCATATCCGCGAGAGAAGCCGTACTGCACGACAGAGGCGACCGTTTTTCATCCAAACTTCGGGGCCTACATCTGCATCGCCGACTTCTGGAGCCCGAGCCAGTCGCTGGTGGACGTAGTGGTTCAGATCGGCGACATGCTGCAATACAAGCTGTACAACACTCGATCGCCCCTCAACGCGCCTGCCGCACAGTGGGCTGCTGCAAACGTCGGGCTTCTGCCAATCGGCACGCTCGAGTTGCGGCCCCGTGAACCGGAGGTGAAGTTGCGCTTGTCGGCGACAACCAAGGGAGCGACCACGTGAGCGTCGAAGGGCAGCCCCATCTGCAGTCGAAGATCGACATCACCCTTGAGGATTTGTCGACGCCTGACGTCCAGGCGCGAGTGGAAGAGTTGCGGGCCGCCGCCGCCCCGGCGCTTACAGTGCCAATCGGCACGGCACCCGTCGCCCCCCGTACGGGTGCGACAACCTGGCTAAAGGGAAACACGGCCACTCTCGCATTGTCAGGAGCGTTGGGTGGGTTGGCTGGATGGGGAATCGCGGAGGTGGGTTCGCAGCCGGAGTCAACGAATCCGTGGTATGGCGACAGCCACACAGTGGGCACGATCGTGTTCGTCATGCTCTTCGCGGTCGGAATCGGCGCCGTGATTAGCGGGTGGGAAGGGCTGACAGCGCGCAGCTGGCCTAAAGCCAAGGCCGCCTTGGGGCGGGCACTTCCGTTGGTGCTTGCCGGTGGGCTTGTCGGCGGATTCATCGCCCAGAAGGTCTACGAATCGATCTTGCGCGGTGCAATTAAGACCGCTCTTCGACAGGACTCGACCGCAGCGGCAGTCTCTACGATCAAG
>CADDZP010000348.1 GCA_902812475.1 Actinomycetota bacterium
CTGCTGCTGGGCGATGAGCTGGGCGATGTCACCCTTGACCTTGCTGAGCGTCGCCTGCTGGGCGGCGATGGCGGCGTCGATGGCCGTCTTCTGCGAGGCCAGGTCCGACGCCGCCTTCTTGGCGCTGTCGGCGCTGGTCTTCAGCTCGGCCTGGTGGGCCTCGAGGTCCTGGCGGGCGGCCCGGAGCTCGTCGAGGGCGGACTGCTGGTCGGCGGCCGCCGCCTCGACATAGGTCTTGCGCACGGCGAGGTCCTTGCCGTCGCTCTTGACGAGCTGCTCGACCATGCTCGTGTTGCCGCCGTGCATGTAGGCGTTGACGGCCGCCTCGGACATGTGCGACTTGACGTCGGCGAAGCGCTGGTTGGCGGCCGCCAAATCGGCCTGGGCCTTGGCCAGCTGGGCCTGCGTCGACGCCACGCCCATCTGGGCGCGGTTGTACTGCTCGTCGAGCTGGCTGATCTTGTTGCCTTGCGCATCCAGTTGGGACTGGATGCGCGCTGCTTCAGCTTGCTTGTCTTGGATCGGACTTGCAGCAGCGGATGCCGCGCCGAGAAAAGAGAAAAGTAGAGAGATCCCGACGAGCACGCCGAGCCGCCGTTGGTTCCGTGGGGTCAAGCGATGGCCTCCACTCGCCTTCGTCGGTTCGTCGGTTCGTGTCTGTTGTCAAAGCGGGTCTGGGGACAACGAGTCGGTGACCCTAACGGGGCCCGCTCGCAGGTTTCAAGCCAGATCTGTGCCGGTTTGAGAGCACGGTAGCCACGTCCTCTCCGGTGATGGGGGATGCCCAGACCGCCATTTCTGGCCCTGCGCTACGTTCGAATCATGGCTGAGCAGGACTACCGGACTGAACGAGATTCGATGGGAGAGGTCCGAGTTCCTGCTCACGCAAAGTGGGGAGCGCAGACACACAGAGCCGTCGAGAACTTCCCGATCTCGGGGATGCGCAAGGAGCGGAGCCTCATCCAGGCCCTGGGCCTCATCAAGGGGGCGTCCGCCACCGTCAACGGGCGTCTCAAGATCATCGAGAAGGACGCGGCCAAAGCCATCGCCGCCGCCGCCGTCGAAGTGGCCAACGGCGACTGGGACGAGCACTTCCCGATCGACGTGTTCCAGACGGGCTCGGGGACGTCGTCGAACATGAACGCCAACGAGGTCATCGCCAACCTGGCGTCGGAGCGGCTCGGCCGCCGGGTGCATCCCAACGACGAGGTCAACGCCAGCCAGTCGTCCAACGACGTGTTCCCGTCGGCCATCCACCTGGCCGCCACCAACGGGATCGTCTACGACCTCGTCCCGTCACTGCGCCAGCTGGCCAAGTCGCTGCGCAAGAAGCAGCGCCAGTTCAAGGACGTGGTGAAGTCGGGGCGCACCCATCTGATGGACGCCACGCCCGTCACGATGGGTCAGGAGTTCGGCGGGTACGCCACCGCCGTCGAGCACGGCATCGAGCGGCTCGAGGCCGTCCTGCCGCGGCTGGCCGAGCTGCCCCTCGGCGGCACGGCGACGGGGACCGGGATCAACGCTCCCAAGGGCTTCGCCCGCGCCGTCATCAAGCAGCTCGCCACCGACCTGGAGCTCCCGCTCACCGAGGCGCGCGACCACTTCGAGGCCCAGGGGGCACGAGACGCGTTGGTAGAGACGTCGGGCATGCTGCGCGTGATCGCCGACTCCTTCGTGAAGATCGCCAACGACCTGCGCTGGATGGGCAGCGGGCCGCGCGCCGGCCTGGCCGAGATCCACATCCCCGACCTCCAGCCCGGCAGCTCGATCATGCCCGGCAAGGTCAACCCTGTGATTGCCGAAGCGGTGATGCAGGTGGCCGCGCAGGTGATCGGCAACGATGCCGCCGTCGCCTTCAGCGGGGCGATGGGCAACTTCGAGCTCAACGTCATGCTCCCGGTGATGGCCCGCAACCTTCTCGAGTCGATCCGCATCCTGGCCTCGGTCTCGCGGGTGTTCGCCACCAAGTGCATCGACGGCATCGACCCCGACGTCGACCGCTGCCGCTTCTACGCCGAGTCGTCGCCTGCCATCGGCACCTCGCTCAACCCCTACATCGGGTACGAAGAGGTGGCGCGCGTCATCAAGAAGGCCATGGCCGAGAACAAGA
This sequence comes from Actinomycetota bacterium, assembly GCA_902812475.1. Classification (GTDB taxonomy): domain Bacteria; phylum Actinomycetota; class Acidimicrobiia; order Acidimicrobiales; family AC-14; genus CADDZP01. The sequence goes on from CADDZP010000348.1 coordinate 2,111, forward strand.
CCCTGCGCGAGGTCGTCCTCGAGGAAGGATTGATGGACGAGACAGACGTCGACCGCGCCCTCGACGTCGAGGCGATGACGAAGGGCGGAATTCTCTGATTTCGCCGCCGCTACGCGGTCACGGGCAGCGGCGCCCCGGCGAACGGTTGGGGGTCGGTCGGCCAGGGGATCGGCGGTTGCGTCCACTTCAGGACGCGGGACAGCTCCTCGGTGAGCTCCCGCCACCCGGCCGGGTCCCAGCCCTCCACGGCGTTGACGACCGACCCGTCCACGCCCACGTGGACGAAGGCCGGAAGTGACGAAAGTCCGAAGGCGCGGATGGCCGTGTAATCGGGATCCACGAAGGTGAGCACCTCATCGGCGCGGCGCCCGAGGAGACGGCGGGCGTCGGCCGCGTCGCCGCCGACCAGCCAGGCGACGCGGCAGTCGGCCTCGTCATAGGTGTCGAACACGCGACTGGCCGTGTCGAGGATCCAGCGGCTGCGCTCGTTCCACGGGTCGAGGGCGACGAAGACCAGGTGGAACATGCTGATCCAGGCGCTGACCGAACGCCCCGGTCCATTGATGGGCGTGAGCGTCAGATCGAGCGGCGGATTGGTTGCCACGGCGCCAGGAAGTTAGCGGGGTAACTTCCCGCGCATGCTCCTTGCGACCGTCAGCAGCAACGCCTATCGGATCGTTCTGGCGCTCCACATCCTGGCCGCCATTGTCGGCTTCGGCAGCGTCCTGCTCAACGGGGTCTACGCCTCCAAGGCGAAGGCTCGCGGCGGACCCGAAGGCGGGGCGATTGCCCAAGCAAACTACGAGGTCAGCTTCGGCTGGTCGCAATGGTTCATCTACGCGATCATCATCCTCGGCTTCGCGCTCGTCGGGATGAGCGACAAGCTCCTGAAGTTCAGTCAGACATGGGTGTGGCTCTCCATCGTCCTCTACCTGGCGATCATCGGCATTCTGCACGGCGTCCACAGGCCGAACGTGCGCCGACTGAACGAGCTCATGCGCCAAGGCAATCCCGCGGACCGCAACGAGATGGAACGGCGAGGCGGGCTGGCCGAAGCCATGGGCGGCGTCATGACCGTGCTTGTCGTCGTGGTCGTGTTTCTGATGGTGATGAAGCCGGGCGGCCCGAAGATCTAAGGGCCTGACGTACCGTTGGGCTGATGCACCCCATCGAGCGGCTCCGGATGGTTGCCCGGGCCGCGGGGGAGGGCCCCGCCCTCATCGCCCAGGAGGCGGCGGGCGCACTCGTCGCCTTCGGTGACGACCCGGCGGGACTGGTGACCGCGTGCCGGCGCCTCGTCGACCGCCAGCCGACCTGCGGACCGATCTGGTGGCTGGCGGCGCGGGTGCTCTGCTCCACCGACCCGAGCACCGAGGCGTGGCGCGCCGTCGAGGAGCTGCAGGACGACCGCACGCCTGAGCAGCTGGCAGCTGCCCTACCCGACGGTGCCATCGTCACCGTCGTCGGCCTCGGCGAGCACACCGGCGAGGCGCTCGTGCGGCGTGGCGACCTGGAGGTGCTGCTCGTCGACAACGACACGGTTGAGCCCCATCTCATCCGGCGCCTCCAGCGCGCCGACTCCATGCTCGACGCCGTCCCCGCTGCCGGCCACGGCGGCGCCGATCTGGTTGTGTTCGAAGCCAGCGCCGTCGGTCCGACCGGTCTTGTCAGCCCGGCTGGCGCTGTCGCCGCCGCCGCCGTCGCCCACCACACCGGAAGCC
>CADDZP010000349.1 GCA_902812475.1 Actinomycetota bacterium
CCAATGGCGGCGGCGACGCATCTCGGACTCGCCACTCCGCGAGGACGTCATCGACTGCCGTGGCGGCCTCGACGTTGTCGCCGTCGCGCACGACAAGCGCAGGCTTGGCGACGCCGAGCACGGCGTCCTGCTCGGTCGCCGACAGCCGAGTGTTCACGCCGGCGGTGACGGCGCCGATCTTGGCGGCCGCCAGGTAGGCGACGAAGTACTCGGGCACCGTCGGCAGTACGAGGGCGACGACGTCGCCGGGGCCGATCCCCTGTTGCAAGAGCCCGACGGCGAGCTCGTCAGCGAGTCGATGGAGGTCGGCGTAGGACACCACGAGGCCGTTCTCGCCCACGTACGCGGGCGCCGGCCCGAAGCGGCGGGCGGCCTCGGCGAGACATGACGTGAGCGTCATAGTCCAATAGCCTGCCGTGTATGCCCGCCGCGTCCCGACCCAAGCTTTCGACGCGGGGCGGCGCGCCGGCTCAGGAGCGCGAGCTGCGGGCCCAGGGCAAGAAGACGATGCGCAAGCTGCTCGACGCGGCCATGGTCGTGCTCGACAAGCGCGGCTACCACGCGGCCCGGGTCGACGACATCGTCAAGGTCGCTCGCACGTCGCACGGCACCTTCTATCTCTACTTCGCCAACAAGGAGGACCTGTTCCGCGCTCTGCTGACCGACGTCAGCGAGGAGGTCGAGGCGCTGGCCGAGACGCTCGGCCCGATCGGACCCGACGAGGCCGGCTACCGCGAGCTTCGGGGTTGGCTCGCCCGCTTCAGCGATCTGTACCTCCACTACGGCCCCGTCATCCGGGCGTGGACCGAAGCCGACGTCGAGGGCCTCGACGTCGGACGGATGGGCGAACAGGTGCTGACGACGATGGTCACCGCCCTGATCGCCCGCATCGGCGAGAGCGACGGCAACGACTTCGACCCCCAGGTGGCAGCCATGGCGACGGTCGCCATGGTCGAGCGCCTGCACTACTACCTCGTCTCGCGCCAACTCGACGTCTCCAGGGACGACCTCCTCGACACCGTGACGACCGTCCTCCACGTGGGCGTCTTCGGCGGCGCCCGCCGCAAGCGGCGCCGCACCGCCAGCTGAACCGCATGGAGCTCGACTTCTCAGAAGACCAGCAGGAGCTGCGCGCCACGGCGCGCGCCTTCCTCGAGCGGGAGTGCCCGATGACGCTCGTGCGCTCGGTGGTCGAGAAGGGGGCGCCGGCCGACGACCTCTGGTCCCACATGATCGAGTTGGGCTGGCCTGCCCTCACCGTGCCCGAGGAGCACGGCGGCCTCGGCCTGGGCTTCGTCGAGCTCGCGGTGCTGCTCGAAGAGCTGGGCCGAGTGGTGGCACCCGGACCCTTCCTGGGGACCGTCACGCAATTCACGCCGATCGTGCGCCACGCCGGCACGCCCGCGCAGCAGGCCTCGTTGCTCGCCGCGGTCGCAGCCGGCGACCGCACCGGCAGCGTGGCCCTCAACGGTGACGTCACAGCCACGCCGACCGGCGACGGTGGCTGGACGCTGTCGGGCCGTGTACGTCACGTCGTCGACGGCGACCGGTCCAACGAGATCGCGGTCGCCGCCACGACGGATGCGGGGACCGGCCTGTTCGTCGTGCCCGGCGACGCCGTCACGGCCACGCCCGAACACGTGCTCGACCAGACGCGGCCCCTGGCGACTGTCGATCTCGACGGCGTCCGTCTGGACGAGGAGCGAACACTGGGCGCGCCCGGAGCAGTTGACGACGCGTTTGCGCGGGCGGTCGACGAGGCCACCGCCGCCCTCGCAATCGAGATGGTCGGCACCTGCCAGGCCATCTTCGACATCGCCCTCGACTACGCCAAGGAGCGCCACCAGTTCGGGGTTCCCATCGGCTCGTTCCAAGCGACGAAGCACAAGTTCGCCGACATGCTCGTCGCCCTCGAACGAGCGCGCGCCACGGCGTACTTCGCAGCGGCGACGATCGCCGAAGACGACGACAGACGGCCGCTCGCTGTCGCCATGGCCAAGGCGGCCGCCGGCGACGCCCAGCGCCGGATCGCCCAGGAGGGCATCCAGATCCTCGGCGGCATCGGCTACACGTGGGAGCACGACATGCACCTGTACGTGAAGCGAGCAAAGTCGGGCGATGCGCTCTTCGGCACGTCTTTCGAGCACCGGGCGCGAGTCGCGCAACATCTCGGACTCTGAAGCCCCCCCGTCTGTACCATTCCCAAGGCAAGGCGAGTACTTGCTTCACACAAGGGGGATGGAGATGCGAGCGCTTCGCGCGTTCACCGTCGTAGTTCTGGGTCTCGGCTTCGTCGCTGCCGCGTGCGGCAGCGGCGGGAGCAGCGAGAGCCCGGCTCGAGCCAAGTCCAAGATCACAGCCGCGTACGCCGACTTCTTCAATCCGTCAAAGCCGTTGAGTCAGAAGACGGCGCTCATCGAGAACGGCAACACGATCGCGCCGTGCCTCCAGACACAAGCCACGAACCCACAGCTCGAGCAGCTTGGCGGCGCACAGGTCGTTGACATCACCCTTCAGGGGAGTGATAGAGCGGCGCTCAAGTTCAATCTCATCGGTCCAGCGCAAGGGACGGCGCCGCCCCCGACCCTCACACCAGCTCCGTTCAACGGCAGTGCCATCAAGCAGAACGGGTCTTGGAAGGTGACCCAGCAGACGTTCAACTCTCTGCTGAGCTTGGGCGGAACGCACTGCTGACGAGCCCGGTCGCCTCGCCGACGTCAGCGGGCGTCCGCAACGATGGTGCTGGTCTCGAGAACCGGGTACGTTCCCACAGTGGACGACGCCCGCGACGACCGCCACGGATCCGACGAGAGTTTCCGCCTGCTCGTGGAGAACGTACGCGACTACGCCATCTTCATGCTCGACCCGACCGGCCACGTGGCGACGTGGAACCTGGGCGCCGAGCGGATCAAGGGTTACTCCGCCGACGAGATCATCGGCCGCCACTTCTCGGTGTTCCATCCGCCCGAAGACGCGGCGACCGGTATATGCGATCGAGAGCTCGATGACGCTCAGAAGTACGGGCAGGTCGAGCTCGAGGGCTGGCGGGTGCGCAAGGACGGTTCCCGCTTCTGGGCCACCGTCGTCATCACGGCTCTCTACGACGGCGACGGCACGCTGCGGGGCTTCGGGAAGGTGACGCGCGACATCACCGAACGGCGGATGGCGAACGAAGCGAGTCAGCAGTTGGCCGCCATGCAGATGCGCCAGCAGCACGCCCTCGAGGTGAACGACGACATCATCCAGGGCCTTGCCGTGGCCGACCTCGCCTTGAACCTGGAGGACTACGACAAGGCCCGGGAAGCGATCGCCTCCACGCTGATGGCCGCCCGTCGCTTCGTCACGGACCTGCTCGGCACGGCCGACGCCGTCCCCATCGCCCCCGGCGATCTCCGTCGTCGGGCGCCCCACGCGAACAGTTAGGACAGCCGGGGCCCGTGCGAGTGGTCGTCGCCGACAACGACAGCGAGGCCCTCGACCTCCTTGTCACCGATCTTGGATTCGAAGGCCATGAGATCGTCGGTACGGCGTTCGGCGGGGAGCAGGCCATCGAGCTGTGCCGTCAACTCTCCCCCGACGCCCTCGTCGTCGACTTTCGCATGCCGCCAGGGATCAACGGCGTGGAGGCCGCTGCCCGCCTGCACGCCGACCACCCCGAAGTCCGAGTCGTCCTGTACACCAACTACGTGAACAAAGCCGTGGCCCAGGGCGCCCGCCAGGCCGGCGCCATTCTCATCGAGAAGGGCAACCTTCGCGCCCTGCGCCGCGCCCTGGTCGACTCGCAAATGACCGGCCTGCTCAACGACGCCGGCTACGCCGTCGTCGCC
>CADDZP010000350.1 GCA_902812475.1 Actinomycetota bacterium
CCTCACCCGCTCGACAGGGTCGAGGTCGGTGATGTCCTCGCCGTTGTAGACGACGCGGCCTCGTTGGGGACGCAGCAGCCCGGCGATGACGCGCAGCACGGTCGACTTGCCGGCCCCGTTGGTGCCGAGCAGGGCGAGCATCTCGCCGTCCTGGACGTCGAGGTGGACGCCGAAGAGGACCTGGATCTGACCGTAGGACGCGTCGACGTCGCTGAGGGACACGACCAGGTCGCCGATCGGCGCCTCCGCGACGATCTCGGGCGGGGGCGCCGCCGCTCCGATCTCGGCCATCGTGCCGGGTTCGGCCGCAGCGTCGTCTTCGAACACCGGGTGCTCGGCCAGACTGGGAACGCTGAGGTTGCGCCGGGCGGCGATGAAGCGCAGCAGACGGTCGCGGAGGTTGTACATCAGCTCGCCCAGCCCGCCGGGTACGACCATGAGCAGCATGAGCAAGCCGGCGCCCGTCGCCAGCAGCCGCCCGGCACCGCTCAAGAAGTACTGCGCACCCTCGACATAGGCGGCGCCCAGCAAGGCACCCGGGATCGACCCGAGCCCGCCCACGACGACGGCGGTGAAGACTTCGACGCTGAGCAGCGGGTCGAACCCCGAGAACGGGATGCCACGCAGGGCCACGGCATAGAACGCGCCGGCGAACCCGGCGAGCGCGCCGGAGAAAGCGAAGGCGATGAGCTTCGCTCGCACCGGGCTGATGGCGTAGGCGGCCGCACCGCGCTCGTTGTCACGCACCGCCAGCACGGTGCGCCCGACTCGGCTGCGCCGGAAGTTGCGGGCCAGGGCGATGGTGGCCAGGAGGGCGCCCACGCACACGAAATAGAACGTCAGCGGGTCCTCGAGGTTGAAGCGCTCGAGCACGATCGGACGTTTGAACTGTGGCGGGTTGAGGGTCGGGAAGTAGCGAGAGTTCAGCAGGAAGGTCGACACCGGCACGGCGAAGGCGAGCGTTGCGATGGCGAGGAACAGGCCCTGGATGCGCAGCGCCGGGATACCGACCACCACCGCAGCCAGGGCCCCGACCACGGAGGCGACGACGATTGCCAGCAGGAGATCGGCGCCCGCGTGCACGAGCAGGCTGCCGGTGACCGCCGCGCCGATGCCGACGAACGCGAACTGCCCGAGGCTGATCTGTCCGGCCCAGCCCGTGAGGACGACGAGTGAGATGGCGATGACGCCGTACAGGGCGATGTAGGTGAGCAGGATCACCCTGGCGTCGGAAAGCCCGAGAGGGACCAGGACGACGGCGGCGGCCACGGCGACGAGGAGGCCCGTGCGTCCCCACCGCACCTCGGGAAGGTTGCGCAGCACGGCCGGAATCGGGCGAACCTCCTGGAGCGCGACGTACCCGCCGAGGCCAGCGTCGTCGACGCGTGAAATCCGCCGGCGTTGGAGCAGGAGGGCGACGATGATGATGACGAACAGCCCGACGTCGACCGTCGACGAGCGCGGGTAGTTCCAGAAGACGGCCTGCTGAAACACGCCGATGCCGAGGGCGGCGGCGACGGCGACGGGAAGGCTCTCCATGCGCGCCACGACGGCTGCGGCCAGAGGTGCCAGGAGGACGACCGGACCGCCGATCACGCCGAGGTCGGTGCCGAGGATCGGCACGGAGAGGATCGAGGCGAGCCCGGACAGCCCGGCGGCGACGACCCACGTGATGAGCGAGAGCCGGCGTACGGGGATGCCCAGCAGCGTCGCCCGCTCGTTGGAATCGGCGGCGGCGCGAACGGCGATGCCGATGTCGCTGCGCGCGAAGAACCACGCCAGCCCGGCGAGCACAGCGGGCACGGCGACCATGACCAGCAGGTGGTCGCCCCTGAACACGATCGGGCCGACGGTGAAGTGAGCATGGAACGGTGTCGTGAACGTGTCGAGCGCCCTGAGGTTGCGTCCTTCGCCTGCGCCCCCACTCACCAGGGTGGGGATGCGGATCTCGGCTGCGCCCAGGATCTGGAGCACGCCGATGGTTGCCACCGTCAAGATCAGCCGGGGCGCGCTGAAGAAGCGCCGGACGACCACGACGTCGATGAGGGCGCCCGTGGCGAGGGCGACGAGGAGCCCGATCGGCACGGCGAGGAAGTAGCTCTGGTGCCAGCCGCGCACCATCACCTGGGCGACGGTGGCGGCCAGGCCACCGATCTCGACCTGGGCGAAGTTGATGATCCGGCTCGAGCGGTAGATCAGCACCAGCCCCATCGCCGTGAGGGCGTTGAGGCCCCCGAGCACGAGCCCCAGGAGGATCACGCCGAACGGGAGTCCGGACGGCAGAACGGCGCCGGCGACGACCCACGCGATCACCAGGGCGACGCAGACGGCGGCGACCTGACGCCGGCGCGTGCCGGCCAGCTGAGCGAACGTCACCTTGTCATTGACCGAAACAGTGGAGCTGCGTGTGCGCCGGCCCGTACCCCGCCGGGTCCGTCCCGCCGAAGTACTTGCCGCCCTCACACGCGACCCATGCGCCCTTCACGCCGTCGAAATCCGCGGGGCGGTTGGGATCCCAGTAGGCAATCGGCCCGTCGACGACAGGGTCGAAGGCCTGCGGCCCTCCGACCCACGTGCCGAACTGCCCGAGGCCCGTGCGGGCCATGCCGAACACCCCCTGCTGGAAGCTGATCGGGTTCAGGTTGGGGCCGGCGTTCTGCAGGGCCGAGAAGAGGTAGAGCGCGTTCTCATAGGCCAGGTCGAAGTACTTCTCGGCCGGGTCGGCATTGGGCTTGGCCAGCTTGAACACTCGGTACGACTCGCGTTGGTCCCGCGGGACGAACAAGGCGGGGGGCACGGTGATGGCATGGCTGTACTCGTTCTGTGAGGCCTCCCGGCCCTGCGGGTCGTAGTACGAGGTGACGAACCATTCCGGGTGGTACGCCTGGCCGTCGGCCGCCTGGCTGAACGTGATCTCGATCAATGGGTCGCACCCGCAGAGCACCGTCGTCACACCCGCGGCCTTCATCTGGGCTGCGAGGCTCGCCCCTTCGTCGCCGAAGCGGGCCACGTCGATGGTGTAGCTGGCGCGCTTGGCGATCACGACGCCGCAATCCTTCTGCAGCGTCTGCTGGAAGACGTCGGCCGCCTTCTGGTACTCGGGTCCGTCCGGTGCCACCAGGCCGAACTTGCGCGTCTGGTTCTTGTAGATGGCGTCACCGGCGAAGATGGCGGGCAGCCCCGCGGCCCGCTCGCACAAGGCGGCGCCGGCGGCCTCGGCTGCCTTGGAGGCGTTGACGATGTAGGAGTACGCGTAGGGCGAGTGCTGCTGGAACCAGCTCTGGGTGACACCGATGGCACCGACGCCGATGACGCCGACCTGGGCCAGGTCCTCCTCGTAGGGGATGGTCGCGGCCAGGCTCGGGCTCTGGCTGAGATCCGCGAATGCGCCGAGGTCACGGGCCTTGGCGGCGTCGGCTTGGGCGCCCGCGAGCTGGCGGCCCTGGTCCTCCTCGAGATTGTCACCTTGGGGCTGATAGTCCTTGATCACCACGCGCCGGCCGTACAGCTCGTAGTTCTTGTTGAAGAGGTCGACGTACGTCCGCAGGTCCGACAGGTACTGGTCGTCTGTTCCGGGCGCGGCGCTGCCGGCGATGGAGAAGGCCGCCTTCTCCTCCGTCGAGTTCGTGCGGCGGAACGAGACCGTGACCGTGTCGCCGGTGACACCGCGGGCAGTCGCCCCGCCGTTGTTGCCGCTGTAGGCCGGGACGCAGACCGGGGCGTAGACCGACCACGGCACCTGGCGGACGCCCGGCCCGCACTGCACGCCGCTGCGTGTCACACCCGCCGACCCGGCCCTTGCTGGCGGCGTGACGCCTTTGGG
>CADDZP010000351.1 GCA_902812475.1 Actinomycetota bacterium
ACCCGGCGCCGTGCGTCGCCCGCGACGAGCACGACGACGCCGTGCTGATGTTCACGGCGGGCACGGCCGGGCCCCGCAAGGCGGCCCGTCTCACCCACGGCAACCTTCTGGCCAACCTCCAGCAGGTGACGGCCCACCCCGGTCTCGCCCGCCAGGGCGACGACGTCGGCCTCGGTGTCCTGCCCCTCTTCCACATCTTCGGGCTCAACGCCGTCCTGGGGCTGGCGCTGTATTCGGGATCGTCCGTCGTCCTGCTGGAACGCTTCGACCCCGCGGCGAGCCTGGACGCCATTCGCGAGCACGGCGTCACGGTCCTCGCCGGAGCGCCGCCGATGTTCGGGGCGTGGGCCGCCGTCCCCGGCGCGGGTGCATCGGCGATGGAGAGCGTGCGGCTCGCCGTGTCGGGCGGCGCACCGTTGGCCGACGAGGTCGCCGACGCCTTTCGGGCCCGCTTCGACAAGCCCATCTGGCAGGGCTACGGCCTCACCGAGACCTCACCGATCGTCAGCTCGTCCCTCGTCGGTGGTGAGGCCCGGCGGGGTTCGATCGGCCTCCCCCTGCCCGGCGTGGAGGTGCGGCTGGTCGATGCCGAGGGCGAGGACGCCCTCGCCGGTGACCCGGGCGAGATCTGGGTGCGGGGTCCGAACGTCTTCCCCGGTTACTGGCACGACGACGAGGCAACCAGGACGGTCCTCACCGACGACGGCTGGCTGAAGACCGGCGATATCGCCGTCACCGACGACGACGGCTACCTGTACCTCGTCGACCGGGCCAAGGACCTCATCATCGTGTCGGGGTTCAACGTCTTTCCGGCCGAGGTGGAGGACGTCCTCGTCGAGCACCCCGGCATTGCCGAGGCGGCCGCCGTCGGCGTCAGCCATCCGTACACCGGCGAGTCGGTGAAGGTCTACGTCGTTCCGACGCCGGGACGCCACCTCGAGGAAGAAGAGGTGATCGACTTCTGCGCCGATCGCCTCGCCCGCTACAAGTGCCCCACGTCGGTCATGTTCGTCGACCAGATTCCACAAGGTCTGGTCGGGAAGGTGCTGCGGCGGGAGTTGCGTGGGGCGCCGGGTGACGGCCAGGCGTGACCGCCAGCAGGAACCCGGCGTAGAGGATCGACACCCCGACGGCAAGCGTGACGGCGAAGGCTTCCATCTCGCCGAGCACAGAGTTCAGCAGCCCGCTGGCGCCGAGGACGAGCGTGCCGACGGCGATGACCACGTTCGCCCACACCCGCCGCTGCTGGGTGCGCCGCAGTCGCCACGCGCTCCACACGGCGCCGCCCAGGACGACGAGTGCACCGCCGCCGGAGGCCACGGCGGCGAGCACGCGGGGAAGGACGTCGAACACCTGTGAGCCCTGGGGCAGCCGGGCGGCGTGGGTGATCGGCGTGGCCGGCGCCGACACGGCGACGCCGGCGGCGAACATGGCGACGGCACCGACGAAAACCGCTGAGGCGTGGCCGACCCGGCGGGTGCCGAGGAGGTAGATGGTGCCCAGCGCCAGCACCGGGACGTTCACAATGGCGCCGAACAGGTAGAAGCTGCGGAAGATCGCGATTGACCAGCCGACTGCCGCGCCCAGCCACAACGACACGGCCCCCGCCGCGAACAGCGTGAGGGCGACCGCCCACGCCAGTTCGTAGGGGCGACGTCCGGTAAGCCACCGCTCGAAGGTCGACATGGCGAAGGCCACGGCCACGAGCGTCGCTCCTGCCGCGAGCGCGCTCTGGGTCACGCCCTGAGCGTAGGCAAGTGTCATTGTGAATTGACAGCCCGCGCCGGTACGATCCTTTGATGGTCAAGGACGTGGCTGGAGGCCGCAACGGTGACGCCGATCGCCCGCGCCGGCGCATCCCGGAGGCAACCGTCGCCCGCTTGCCCGTGTATCTGCGGGCCTTGCTCGAGGCAGCCGACTCCAAGACGACGACCGTGTCGTCGGAGCGGCTGGCCGAGATGGCCGGGGTCAATGCCGCCAAGGTGCGAAAGGACCTGTCCTATCTCGGGTCGTACGGCACCCGCGGCGTCGGCTACGACGTCGAGTACCTCCTGTTCCAGATCAGCCGGGAACTGGGGCTCACCCAGGACTGGCCCGTCGTGATCGTCGGCATCGGCAACCTCGGCCACGCCCTGGCCAACTACAAGGGCTTCTCCGAGCGCGGCTTCCGGGTCGCCGCCCTTGTCGACTCCGATTCGTCCAAGCGGGGCGAGGCCGTGGCCGGGCTCGAGGTCCGCGGCCTCGACGAGCTCACGGAGGTCGTGGCCGAGCAGCGCATCGCCATCGGCATCGTCGCCACGCCGGCCGGTGTGGCCCAGGAAGTCGCCGACCGCCTGGTGGCCGCCGGCGTCACGTCGATCCTCAACTTCGCGCCGGTCGTCCTCTCGGTGCCGCCCGACGTGTCGCTGCGCAAGGTCGACCTCTCGATCGAGCTGCAGATCCTGTCGTACTACCAGCAGCGGCGCACGGGCGCCGGCGACGCGGGCGCCGCCATCTCCGAGCTGGCCTCGGTCCAGTAACCCCGATGCTGCCGCCGCTGTACCCGGCGAACCTGGTCGTCGAGGGGCGAGCGTGCCTCGTCGTCGGCGGCGGCCCGGTGGCCGCCGAGAAGGCGGCAGCGCTCGTTGCCTGCGGCGCCGACGTCCACGTCATCTCGCCGGAGGTCAGCCCCGCCATCCGGGCCCTGGACGTGACCTGGGAGGAGCGCTCCTACACACCCGGCGACGCCGCCGGGTACCGCTTGGTGGTCGCCGCCATGGGCTCGTCCGAGGCCAACAGCACGGTCTACGAGGACGCCGAGGCGGCCGGCATATGGGTCAACAGCGCCGACGACCCCCAGCACTGCTCGTTCACATTGCCCGCCGTCGTCCGCCGGGGACCGCTCATGATCACGGTCTCGACCGGCGGGCGGAGCCCGGCGCTGTCGTCGTGGCTGAAGGAGCGACTGGGGACCGAGATCGGGCCGGAGTATGAAGTGCTCATGGACCTCCTGGCCGAGGAACGGGAAGCGGTGCGGCGCGAGGGGCGTTCCACTGAAGGGCCGAATTGGCGAAAGGCACTCGACTCCGACATGCTCGAACTGATCAAGAGCGGCCGTGTGGCCGATGCAAGGGAGCGCCTGCAGGCGTGTCTGTCGTCGTCGTCGGACTGAACCATCGCACCGTCCCCCTCGAGGTCCTCGAGCGGGTGAACGTGTCACGCGCCCGACTGCCCAAGGTGCTGGCCGACCTGGCCGGGCGGGAGCACGTCAGCGAGGTCGTGGTGCTCTCGACGTGTCATCGCACCGAGGTGTACGCCGTCGCCGAGCGGTACCACGGCGCCGTGCAGGACATCCGCAACGCCTTCGGCGAGTGGGGCTTCATGGCCCCCGAGGAGTTCAGCGACCACCTGTACACGTACTTCGACGACGGCGCCGTGAACCACTTGTTCCGCGTGGCCGCCGGCCTCGACTCGGTCGTGCTGGGCGAGAGCGAGATCCTCGGCCAGGTCCGGCAGGCCTGGCAGGCGGCGCAGGAAGAGGGCGTCGCCGGTCCCCGGCTCGCTGCTCTGTTCCGCCACGCCCTGATCGCCGGCAAGCGGGCCCGCTCGGAAACCGCCATCGGGCGGGGCAGCACCTCGCTCGCCCACGCCGCCGTCGACATGGCCGCCCGCCGCCTCGGGTCGCTCGAGGGCAGGGGCATCCTCCTTCTCGGCGCCGGCGAGGTGGCAGAGACGATGGCGATGGCGGTGGCCGGCATCGGCGGTGCCGACGTGCTCGTCGCCAACCGCACCTGGGATCGGGCCGTGGGCCTGGCCGCCCGCGTCGGGGGCATGGC
>CADDZP010000352.1 GCA_902812475.1 Actinomycetota bacterium
GTCCACCAGTCGGTGGCCCCCTCGTCGGCGAGCACCGCGACCGCTTGCTCGACGCGGTCGGAGAAGCGGTGCGTGCTCTCGCCTACGCGTGCCTGCACCGGCGAGCCGAACGTGACGTGCACGGCCGCGCGCGAGGGCCGGCGCGCTCCCTTGGGCAGGATGCGGCCCGTCCCCTCGATGTGCACCGGCACGACGGGGAAGCCGCTCTGGGCACTCAGGTAGGCGGCGCCGCCGCGGAAGGGCTGGGCCCAGCCGTCGGGGCTGCGCCCACCCTCGGGGAAGATCACGATGCTCCACCCGAGCTCGAGCAGCGTGCGGGCCTGCTCGAGCGGCCGGCGGTCGACGCGTGAGCGCTCGACGGGCAACGCGCCGAGGACGAGGGCCGACAGCGTGCCCTTCAGGCGGGTGTCGAAGAAGTAGTCGGCGGCGGCGGCCACGACGGCCCGGTGGCGCCACCGGTCGGGCAGGGCGCTGAGCAGGAGCGGGGTGTCGAGGTGGCTCTGGTGGTTGGCCACGAAGATGACGGGGCCGTCGAGACCGTGCAGACGGTCGACCCCGTGCACGTGCGGCGGCACGAGCGCCCGCACCGCCGGACGCAGCACCTGGTCGACGAACACGGCGCGCGCCAGGCGGGCGGGATACCGGCGAGCCCACGCCGTGTCGAAGTCAGCGCCGGTCTTGCGCTCCACCGGCGGCCGGGGCACCGACCCGGGCCATGTGGGCGACCCGTAGGGAAAGGCGCGCCGCACCCGCATCTAGGCGGTGACGTCGGCCATCAGGAGCGGCGGGCAGTGGAGGTGGGTGATGGATGGGTCACGGCCGACGACATCGGTCGCCATCTCCAGCGCGTCGCGCATCGTCGACGCCGGCTTGAAGCCCATGCGCCGGACGGCGGCGGGGTCCCCGCCGACGACGATGACCGCGCCGAGGTGGTCGAGGGCATGGGCGCCCCAGTACCACATGTAGAAGGGGTGAACGCCGTGGTAGGCGTGGCCGGTCCGGTACAGGTGGATGTACCAGGGGTCGGTGGCGAACGGCTCCTCGTACTTGGCCTCGATCTCGAGGGGATCGGTGGTCTCGGCCAGCACCTGCTCGAAGAAGTCGATGTAGCTGGGGTGGAAGACGGGGTCGAACTCCCACGGCGTGGGGTGGCTCACGATGAGCACGCCGCCGGCTCGCACCAGCGGCTGGCCGCGATAGAGGTTGAAGAAGTACCCCAGCCCCGTGCACATGACGAGGATGGGGTTCATCACGGAGTTGACGTTGTAGGGGCAGATGTACGGCAGCCCCATCGTCAGGATGTCGGTCTGGCCCGTGACCTCGACGAGCTGCTGGCGGTAGACGTTCTCGGTCGTGCGGGCGTGCACGGCTTCCACCTCGCCGGCCTGCACGCTGGTCATCTCGTGCGGCGCGTTGATCGAGTGGAAGATGCGGCGGGACAGGCGGGGCGGCGTGCGCTCGAGGCTCTTGCTGACAGCCAGGAACGAGGCACGGTCGCGGGCCTTCCACTCCCACTCCCGCTTCTGCAGGAAGGCGAACTGCTCGGGGAACGTGTTGGTGTTGAGGGTGGTCTCGATCTGGAACACTTTCACACCCGACGCGGCGATGAGCCGGCCCATCCGCACGTTCGACGAGTGCAGCTCGGAGCGGTGCTGGTCCATGAACGAGCGGCTGTGCTGCATGGTGCGAACGTTGTGGTGGTGGCGCAGGCTCCGGTACGAGGCGAGCCCGGTGGCGACGCTCTTGTGGCCGCCGTCCATGGCGACCAGGTTGATGTTCACGTAGACGAGCAGGTCGCTCTCGGCCGCCCGGCGGTTGATCTCGACGTCTTCGCCCTCGTCTGTCGTGCCCAGATGGAGCATGCCCGCCGGGTCCTCGGCGTCGTGCTGGGTGAGCATGTCGTTGGGGGCGAAGGCGTCGTAGATGCGGTCGCCGAGGGCGTGGCGCAGTTCGGACTCGGTCATGCGCCGATGGAGGGCCAGGGCGGCGATCAGCTGCACGTCGTCGACGCCCGCGGCGGCGGCCATGTCGAGGACGGCCTCGATCACGCGCTGGCGGTTGTCGGGCCGACGCATGGGCGGCAACGGCAGGGAGACGTCGTCGAAGGCGATCGTCAACTTCATGCCCGGCTTCAGGAGTGCTGGCAATGGCTCGCTGTCGAGCGGCTCGAGCAGAGCCCGGCGGATGGCCTCGTCCGGGTCGGCCAGCGGGTCGAGCGCCTCGGGCGGGTAGACGACCCGCGATCCCACGGGCAGCCGCTCGAGGCGGAACCCCTCGCCGTACCAGAACAGCGTCGGCGGCGTCGACCGGTCGACGTCGAGCACGAACCCGGGCCTCGGCATTACCGCAATCCTCGCTCGCTGCGGAGGTCGAAGGCGACCTTCACGGCGCCGCGGCGGCCGGCGTCGGCCGCGTGCTCGATCGCTTCGCGCCAGCGGTCCAGCGGGTACATGGCGCTGACCAGACGGTCGAGGCAGGCGTCCTCCACGAGCTCGAAGGCTTTGGCGAAGTCGTCGGCCGCATACGTGTACGCGCCCCGAAGGATCACCTCACGGTGCCACAGAGAGGTGAGGTCGACGCTCACCCGACCCGGCATACCGAGGAGGACGATCGTCCCGCCCGGAGCGACCACTTCCAGAGCGAGCTGCAACGACGACTGGGAGCCGACGCAGTCGAACACGGCGCCGACACCCGACGTCAGCTGGGCGCCGGCCACCATGGCGCCGGGAACAGCCCGGCGCACCGCACGGGGCAGCCCGTCGGGCTCGACGACAACGTCGGCGCCCAGGTCGGTTGCCAGCTCCTTCTGGGCGGGGTGCTTGGCTGCGGCGATCAGCGCGTGTGGAGTGGTCAGCGTCCGCAGGGCGGCAACCGTGCACAGACCGAGCGTGCCGGCGCCGATCACAGCGACGTCGGATGCCTCCACGGAGAGGGCGGCGTGCACGGCACAGGCGGCGGGCTCGACCATCACAGCGGCCTCATCGCTCATGCCGTCGGGCACGGCGTGGAGCTGGGATCGGTGCGCGACGAGCGACAGCGACCAGCCGCCGCCCGTGTCGGCGCAGAACCCGGTCTGCAGGCCGGGGTCGAGATGACCGAAGGCCGTGCGCTCGCATCGGTTGGTGTTGCCCGACGAGCACTGGGCGCACGGAGGATCGACGCCTCGCGCCACGCACGTGAGCGTCGGCTGCAAGACGACGCGCGTGCCGTCGTCGAGCTCGCCCACGACCTCGTGCCCTGGCACGAACGGGAAGCTGACGATCGGCACGAAGTAGCGCGAGCTCTGTCCGTCGACCGTCGCCAGGTCGGACCCGCAGATGCCGGCCAGGCGCGGCTTCACGCGTTGCCACTCGGGCCCGGGCAGGTCAGGCGGGTCGACATCGGTCAGCCTCAGCGGCCCGACACGCGCCCCACCTCCGGGCGCAAACGTCGATGCCACCCGGGCCGCCGCGAACCGCGGCACCGACCGCTCGAACACGAGTGCCTTCACCGGGCCCCGCCGCTTCTGGCGGTCGTGGGTATGGCTGTGGCACGGCGAGGACCGCCAGCACGGGCGAGGGGCCCCATCGGCAGCAGCGGGCGGCGGGCGCCGGGCGAGCGCGACCAGTCCTCGGTGTGCCAGCCCCGGCGGCGGGCGATCGTCGCCAGCTTGGCCTCGGCGTTGACGGCGACGGGGTAGCCGGCGGCATCGAGCATCGGCAGGTCGCTGGCCGAGTCGGCGTAGGCGACCGCCTGCTCGAGCCGCAGGCCGTTGGCCTCGGCGTACTCCGCCATGATCAGCGCCCGGGCCTCGCCCGTAGG